>JANOWB010000448.1:0-3754 GCA_031417695.1 Polaromonas sp. | reverse complement strand
CGCCGCCGAGCCGCCAAAGTGCGCGGCCAGTGCAGCACCCGCTGCAATCACGGCCAGCAGCAATATGGCGGTGTTCTCACTTGTGGGGCTCATGACCCGCAGAGCCATGCGCAGCACCAGCGCCAGCCCGCCGCCCACCACCACCGACAAGCCCAGCACCACCAACACCGGGTAAAAACTGGTGCTGAGGGTGATGGGCCCTAGCACGTTGCCCGACTTGCCCATCATGCCGGCGGCGGCGCTGCACAGCAGCAGCGCGTACAGCGTGCTAAGGGTTGACAGCACCATGGCCCGCTCGCTTACAGGGCCAGAAGCGCGGGTGTCAATCAACACCCGTGACAACACCGCCGGTGAGGCGGCCATGGCCAGCATGGCCAGCGGCTGGGCCACGGCATCGCGCACGCCCATCCAGTGCATGGCCCAGTAAACGGTAACCAGCGTCAAGCCGGACTCCAGCAGGCTTTGGACCAGCACCATCGGGTTGTAGCGAAACCAGCGCAGCGAAATGCGCCCACCGGCTTCAAACAGCACCACGGCCACGCCGAGTTCAAGCAGAAAAAGCCCGATGCCTTCCAG
Organism: Polaromonas sp.; assembly: GCA_031417695.1. GTDB lineage: Bacteria > Pseudomonadota > Gammaproteobacteria > Burkholderiales > Burkholderiaceae_C > Polaromonas. The sequence continues at coordinate 3,178 of JANOWB010000448.1, read as the reverse complement.
CGGCCACAGCGCGCCATTAAAACCCGCAAAGCCCGCCAGCGCACCCACCACTGAATAACCAATGACTTTGGGCAAGCCGCCGTAGCGCTGCAGCAAATGCCCGGCTGCTGCGGCCAGTGCCAACAACACTGACCACTGCACGGTAGCCAGCCCGGCGGATGGTTTGATCCACTCTGACCAAATATTGAGGAGGTCCTGCATAAAAAATAGCCCTCCAATCTATCCATCAGGTTAGCCGCAAGCCGTGTCGATTTGGGCCGTACATCGGGTGACAGTCGTAACGATTTGCTAGTGGCACGGCACCGACTAGCCGCAGACGTAGGCGTTTGGGCCGCTAGGGCACAAAAAAGCTGCGCGGGCGGCGGTAAAAGCGCGACCAGATGGCACGCCGAATACGCAGGCGGTCAATGCCGCTCACGTTGTGCGCCTGCAAAGCCAGGCGAAAAGCGCAGTAAAAACTAACGCTCAAATTCAGCGCACCTATCAGCGGTATGGCCGCTATGCACCACCAAATGGCGGGTGAGCGAATTGCGTCCAGGCCCAATGCGGCGCCCGCTGCTGCCAGTTGCCCGGCAGACAGCGTGACGTGGCGCGCTTCAAGCTCAAACCCAAAAAAGCCAGTAAAAGCAGGAACCAGCCCCAACATAAAGCCGAGCGAAATATTCGACGCAAAGCCCGACACATTCAGCCGCATAAAGCTGGCCCAGCGGTCAGCCCGCGCCGCGCCCAGCAAATTCGTAAAGCGGGGGTTGTAGCGCAGGGCCGAGCCCAGGCGGTGCAGCACAAACCAGTTCTCTGCCCAGCCCGCCACCAGGCTGGACGCAAACAAAATCAAACCGGTAAACGCGGCCCACAACAGCGTTGGGCCGAGCAGCGTTAGCGAATGCAGCACGTACGCCGCTTCTTTGGGGCTGAGCATGTTGTGGCCGCTGGTCAAAACCACCACCACATTGACCAGCAACACGGCGGGCACCACCATGGCCACGTTGCCCAGCACAGCCGCAACTTGCGAGCGCACCAAGTGGCTGACTTCATCGACAAAATCACTGATTGCTTGGTCAGAATCAATATCTTTCAGCTTGGCGGCCATAGCCGGTGCCGTCATGGCGGGTTGCTTGGTGGCCAGCGTGAAGTGCAGCAACTGGATGAGAATAAAGCTGGCGGCGTAAATAAAGCCTGAACTAAACCCGTTCCAAAACGCCGACAAGCCAAAACCCATTACGGTGAATTTAAGCAGCGTGGTCAGGGCCGTCACCGCCCCGCCGCCCATGGCTTTGCCCAGCATGGTGTTGTACTCGGCGCGGTCGCGCGTGATGTAGCCTTCGCCGACTTCGCTGCTGCGCTCGCTCATTTTGGCCGACAGCAAAGTCGAGTTGGCGCTGATCAGCGCGCCAATGCTTTTGCTGTCTTGGCCAATGATGACCCGGCGCGCCAGCAGCTTGGCCGCAGTGGCCGCTGGCGTGCCAGACGTAAGCGCATCCAGCAGCTCGCGCACCCGCACAATACGCTCACGCAGTTGCCGCAGCATGAATACCATGCCCACCGATATGCCGTTTTCGTCGAGGTGGGTGTACACGCTGCTGACTGCTTGGCGGCAGGTTTCCAGCCGGGCGCGCAGCTGGGCAATGGCGGCGGGCAGTGCTTCGGCGTTTTGGTCAGGGTCAAAAAACACCCGCCGCAGCTGGGTCATGTCGTCTGCCAGGGGGTGAAAAGCCCGGGCATCGTCATTGGCGCCGTTCATGCGCAAGCGCAGCTCGGGCGCAAAACCGGCAGCCCTGATTTGCGCGGTGCAATAGGTCAGCGCGTCCATCACGTCGTGCTGCCAGGCCAGCGTATCTAGTGCCACATCGCCCGCCAGCAGCGCCACCAGTTCGGTCATTTGCGCTTCTGAAATGGCGGCCAGCCACTGCGCGTCAAACCGGGTGGGCGCCACCATGGTGAACAGTTCGGCCGCGTCAATCGTTTCTGGCGTGCCAGGCAGCAGCTTGCGGCGCAGCCTGCCCGTTAACTCGCTAACAAACGCGGTGCGCGGTGCAAAGCCAAGGTCGGCCAGCAGCGTGGTGACTTCCACCGTTTGCCGCAGCGTGCGCCACCAGGCTTTTAGCCGCGCCTGCAGTTCTGGCTGCGCGTTAACGGTAGCAATGAAGGTTTGCAACCGCGACAGCGCAGCGTCTGGCGAGCTTTGGTCGCCGCGCAGCCAGCTAAAGAGCGCAATCAGCCAGATGTGGCGGCTGGCCAGGTCTGCGTCTGGCGATAGTGACGCGAGCAGCCCGCGCAGCTCAGACACAGGCGTCGTTGGGGACGGCGCGTTGGGCATCTCGGTGCGCGTTAGTGCAAGGTGCGGCCGTTGGGCGTGCTGCCCGCGGCTTCCAGCACAAACATTGGGATTAGCGCTTCAAAACGTTCGCCGTCTTCGGCCACACAAAAGTAAGTGCCGTGCATGGCGCCGGTTGGGGTGCGAAGGCGCGAGCCACTGCTGTATTCAAAAGCTTCGCCGGGCTGCAGCAGCGGCTGGTGGCCCACCACGCCCAGGCCTTTGACTTCTTCCACATGGCCGTTGGCGTCCACAATTTCCCAGTGGCGCGAAATCAGCTGCGCGGCTACGCTGCCGGTGTTGGTAATGGTCACTCGGTAGGCAAAGCCGTAAATCGAGTCGCTGGGGGACGATTGCTCGGGTACATAGCTGCGTGTTACGGTGCAGGTCAGTTGGTACTTGGGCATGGTGCTGACAGTTTAGATGTCTTGGTCGATGTTTCGCTGCGGGGCTGCGCTTGTTGCACAATTCAAGGCATGAGTCCTACACAGCCCCCCGCCAAACCCACTTACCGCATTGCACCGTCCATCTTGTCAGCCGACTTTGCCCGCCTGGGCGACGAAGTCAAAGCCGTGATTGCGGCAGGCGCTGACTGGATTCACTTCGACGTGATGGACAACCATTACGTGCCCAACCTGACGTTTGGCCCCATGATTTGCCAAGCGCTTAAACCGCATTGCAAAACCTCTGCTGGTGTTGTGGTGCCGATTGACGTGCATTTAATGGTGCAACCGGTCGACGCACTGGCAGCAGCGTTTGCAGACGCAGGCGCAGACCTCATCAGCTTTCACCCCGACGCGTCTGGCCACGTGCACCGCAGTATTCAGGCTATTAAAAGCAAAGGTTGCAAGGCAGGGCTGGTGT
>JANOWB010000447.1:0-5950 GCA_031417695.1 Polaromonas sp. | reverse complement strand
ATCGCCATGTCGAAATTCACCGTTTGCGGAAAGTTAAATCCCTGCGGGTCTTTCCACGGGCCAAACACCAGGTAGCTAAGCAGCAAGTTAGCGACGTACACGAGCATGAGGCTGACCAAGATTTCGCTGGCGTTAAAACGGTCTTTCAGCGCCGCTGTAATGCTGGCCCACAGCGCGCCGCCCAGCGCGCCAGCAATTGTTGCCAGCGGAAAAAACGCCCAGTTGCCAATGCTGATTTTTTCCATGGTCAGCCACATGGCCAGCCCTCCCGCCGCGATGCCGCCCGCTAAAAATTGACCTTCAGCGCCAATGTTCCACACATTACTGCGAAAGCACAAGGCTAGGCCCAGCGCGCACAACGCCAGCGCGGTGGACTTTAAGGCCAGCTCGGTCAAGGCTCGCACGCCGTTCCAAGGCTCAATCAAAAAAATCTGCAGCCCGCGAACCGGGTCTTTTCCCAGCATCACAAACAGCAACGCCGACAACGCTAAAGTGATGGCCAACGCCGCCACTGGTGACGCGTAGCGCCAAAAATTGGATGCCTCGCCGCGCGCTTCAAGCTTGAGCATGGCTAGCCTCGGTCTTGTGCAGGTTTGCTTGATTTGCATGAACCGCTTGGGCAGAGTCCCACAAGCCACTCATCCATAAACCAACTTGCTCCACGCTGGCCTCGGCCCTTGCAAGGGTAGGCGACAAGCGCCCTTTGGCAATCACGTACAAGCGATCAGAAATTTCAAACAACTCGTCCAGCTCTTCACTGACCACCAGTACCGCACAACCCGAGGCTGCCAGCGCCAACAGTTCACTGCGAATTAGCGCGGCAGCGCCCACGTCAACGCCCCAAGTGGGCTGGGACACGATCAGCAGTTTGGGGCGCGCGTCAATTTCACGGCCCATGATGAATTTTTGCAAATTGCCGCCCGACAGCGACTTGGCCAGCGCCTGTGGGCCGCCCGCCTTGACGCAAAAGCGCTCTATGACTTTTTGTGTTTGTGCCGCCAGCGCTTGGGTATTGATCCAGCCGCCCGCCCATTTCCTTGACGACAGCGATTCGGTTCTTGTCAGCAGCATATTCATGCTCAGGCTGTGCGCGGGCACTGCGCCCCGACCCAAGCGTTCTTCGGGTACAAAATGCAGGCCCAATTGGCGCCGCTCAATCGGCCCGCAGGCCGACACATCGACATCTGCACCGCCGGTATTGACCATCACACTGCCGCGCGGCGCACCCAAATGTTCGCCTGACAGCGCCAACATCATTTCTTTTTGGCCGTTGCCCGACACCCCGGCAATACCAACCACCTCACCGGCGCATACGTGCAAGCTGATGTGGTCCAGGTCGCAGCCAAACTGTTCTTCGCGCGGCAGGCTCAAGGCGTTGACCCGCAGCACCATCGCGCCAGGGTCGTTAGGCTTGTGCAAAAGCGCTGGCGGCTCTTTGCCAATCATGAGGCGCGACAACGACGCGTTTGATTCGTTAGCCGGGCTGCACACCCCCGTTACCCGGCCACCCCGGAGCACCGTGCAAGCAGTGCACAGTGCGCGAATTTCATGCAGCTTGTGGCTGATGTACAAAATACTGCAGCCCTGGCTAGCTAACCGGCGCAGCACGTCAAACAGCTTGTCGACCGCCTGCGGTGTCAGCACCGAAGTGGGCTCGTCAAGAATCAAAATTTTGGGCTGGGTAAGCAGCGCCCGAATAATTTCTACACGCTGCATTTGGCCCACGCTGAGCGAATGCACGTGCCGCGCCGGGTCAATGTCCAGGCCGTAAGCCTGCGCGGTGTAGGCAACACGCTTGGACACAGCGGCCAGGCTTTCGCTCTTACTCAAACCCAGCCACACATTTTCAGCCACGCTCAAGGTGTCAAACAAGCTGAAATGCTGAAACACCATGCTGATGCCCAGCGCACGGGCTTCTTGCGGGTTGCCCGGCAAGGCCTGCACACCATCAACTGCCATGCTGCCTGCGTCCGGCTTGACCGCGCCGTAAATAATCTTCATCAGCGTTGACTTGCCCGCGCCGTTTTCACCCAGCACCGCATGAATTTCGCCGGGCTGCACCACTAATGAAACGTCGCTGTTGGCCACCACACCAGGGTAGGCCTTGGTGATGTTGCTCAGTTGCAGACGGGGTACAGATTGGGAAAGAGTCATTCGGGTGAATTAGTATTTGTCAGTTTGCTCTGTTGTTTTTTACTTGCTGATGTTTATTTATTGGTGTTTATTTACTGGTGTCTACTTGCTTCGAATCGGCTGTCAAACTGTGTTTTAGCCAAAAAATGAGTTTGTTTTATGTGTTTTAACCAACAAAATCGGGCGCAAGCAGCTACGTTTTTTGTAGCAAATTAGCGACTGACTTTACCCGCTCCCGCAACCAGCGCGAGGCACTCGATGCATGCGTGCGCTCGTGCCACAACTGGTAGTACATCATCCGCGGAAATTCGATCGGGCAAGGCAGTATTTTCACGGGTAGTAATTTGGCGAACCGCTCACAGTACTGCCGGCCGGTGGTCATGATGAGCAAACTTGATGCCACCATCGACGGCATCAGCCCAAAATGCGGGCAGCGCACAGTAATGTTGCGGCGCAGGCCAAGCAACGCCAAGTGCTCATCAATCACGCCTTTGGCTCCCAGGTGCATGGCCGCAGGTGCGATGTGCTCTGCGTCCAGCCAACTGGCGGGGTTAGCCGAGTCCCATTTGCGGCGCGCGGCCGGGTGATGCTTGCCCACCATGCACACTACGTCATCGGCAAACAAGCGCCCTATATGCAAATCGTCTGGCGGCGTTGTCCAGTTACCCACCACGATGTCAACCCGGCCTTGTGCCAAGTGCGTCTGATAGTCAAAGTCGGCCGACAGCGGCTGAATGTCAATTTGGCAACGCGGCGCCTCCACCTTGATGTGCGCGACCAGCTGAGGCAAAAACAACGGGTCCAGGTAGTCGCTGGCGGCTAGCCTGAAAGTGACTTGCGCGCTGCTGGCGTCAAACTTTTTTACATCACTGAACAGCATGCCTGCCGTCTGAAGAATGCTGGCAGACGGCGCCAGCATGCGCAGACCCGCATCGGTTGGCACCATGCCGCCGCCTGAACGCACCAAAATAGGGTCGCCCGCCAACAGCCGCAAGCGCCTGAGTGCGGTGCTGACTGCACTCTGGTGCATGCCAAGCCGCATGGCTGCTCGGGAAACGCTGCGTTCGGTAAGCACGGTGTTCAAGATCCTTATAAGATGAAGGTCGATCTTGTCGAAAAGCGCCTGATCTTTCATACGATCTTTTGAATACAGCCTATACAGCGTTTTATATGTAGATACTGGGCAAAAGCCCTACCCTGTCAGCATGCCAAGCAAGCCCAACAGCAGCCCCCAAGACAGCACGACGCTGCCCACAAGCGTCGAGTCAATCAAACCACTGCGGTTTTTGCGCAACGCCAAATCCGTGGTGCTTAACAATGTACCACTCAGCCGAACGCTGCTTGACATGCTGCGTGAAGACATGGCCTGCACCGGCACCAAAGAAGGTTGCGGCGAAGGCGATTGCGGCGCTTGCACGGTGGTGCTGGGCGAAGCGGTTGACGGTGAACTGAAATTAAAAGCAGTCAACAGTTGCATTCGCCTGGCACATTCTATCGACGGCATGGCCTTGTGGACTGTTGAAGACATTGCCGCAAACGACGGCATGCTTCACCCGGCACAAGAAGCCATGGTGCAGTGCCACGGCTCCCAGTGCGGCTTTTGCACCCCCGGTTTTGTAATGAGCATGTTTGCCCTGTATGAAAACCAGGTTTGTAAAGGTCGCACAATTTCGCGAGAACTGGCGCAAGAAGCGCTGTCAGGCAACCTGTGTCGCTGCACGGGCTACCGGCCGATTTTGGACGCCGCGCAGCAGATGGCCCAGCTGCCGCTGGCTGCTATCGACTCCGCTAAAGTGCTACAACAATTAGAGCTGCTCGCGCCCGTACCTATTCGGCTAAAGGCCGATTCGGCATATAAATTGCCGCGTAATCTAGCCGCATTGCTGGCTGCCAAAGCTGCTGCGCCACAAGCGCAAATTGTGGCGGGCACCACTGACGTCGGCCTGTGGGTGACCAAGCAGCATTTGCAATTTAATCGAGTCATCGACATCACCCAAGTCAGTGAGCTGCGCCGCATTGAGCACTACCCGCACCATGTCGCCATAGGCGCAGCAGTCACGCTGACTGATGCGTTTGCCGCGCTTGTTACTGATCGCCCGCAGCTGCACGCTTTTACCGCCCGGTTTGCGGGCCTGAGCGTGCGCAACTCGGGCACGCTGGGCGGCAACATCGCGGGTGGCTCGCCCATCGGCGACTCCATGCCGCTGCTGATTGCGCTTGGCGCCAGCGTGGTGCTGATGAGTATGCGCGGCCACAGAGAATTTTCCATTGAAGACTTCTACACCGGCTACAAAAAAAATCAACTAGCGCAAGACGAAGTGCTGGCCTGGATAAAAGTGCCTAAAGCCGTAGCCGGTGAGCGGGTCGACATCTACAAAATTTCCAAGCGCTTTGATGACGATATTTCTGCAGTCTGCTTGGGGTTGAATCTGCGCATCGCTAAAGGCAAAGTAGTCAGCGCTTCCATCGGCGTTGGCGGGGTGGCGGCAACGCCCGTGCGCGCTATGAATACAGAAGCTGCTCTCGCCCATAAAGACTGGTCAAAAGCCACAATTGACCATGCAATGACGGTGCTGCGGGCCGAGTTTTCGCCCATTTCTGACATGCGCGCAAGTGCCGAGTACCGAGTGCAAGTGCTCGGCAATTTGCTGCAGCGCTTTTGGCTTGAAAGCCAAGGCATGCAGGGTATTAATCTGCAAGCCTTCACTCTGGACGAAGCGCTATGAACGCAGCCAAAGACAGCCCCATCAGCCGCGACGCGGTAGCTGACCCGGAGGTAGCCGCTGCAAACGCCCATGCCGATGAAGCACTTGCCCCTACCGGCCATGCGCCCACTGCGAAGGCTGTTATCAGCGCAGCCGGTCAGTCAAGGTTTCACGAAAGCGCGCGGGCCCAGGTGGCCGGCGCGGCAACCTATGTTGACGATATTGCCGAGCTGAAGGGCACGCTGTATGCGGCGCCCATCATGTCCGCGGTGGCGCACGGCAAATTGCTTGGCGTTGACTTCAGCGCAGCGCTGGCCATGCCTGGCGTGGTCGACGTGGTGCTGGCGCGTGACGTGCCGGGCGACAAAATGCTGGCCGCGTTTGCTGGCGACGAGCCAATATTTGCCGAGCACAGCGTGCAGCATGTGGGCCAGGTCATTGGTGTGGTGGTTGCCAGCTCAGTCATGCAAGCGCGCCGGGCCGCGCGTAAGGTGGTGTGCAGTATTGAAAACTTGCCCGCCATGCTGAATGTGCACGCCGCGTTGGTCGCAAAAAGTTACGTGCTGCCGCCAGTTTTCGTCAAGCGCGGCGATGCGCAAGCGGCGCTCAACACTGCGCAGCACATCTTGCACGGCACGCTTGAAGTCGGCGGCCAAGAGCATTTTTATCTTGAAGGCCAAGTGGCCTACGCCGTGCCGCAAGAGCAAGGCCAAACGCTGTTGTATTCCAGTACACAGCACCCTGGCGAGGTGCAGCACTGGGTGGCGCATGCGCTCGGCGTTGACAACCACGCCGTGAGGGTGGAGTGCCGGCGCATGGGCGGCGGTTTTGGCGGCAAAGAAACGCAAGCAGGGCACCTGGCCGTGTGGGCAAGCATTGCCGCGCACAAGCTGCGGCGCCCTGTCAAGCTGCGGCTTGACCGCGATGAAGACTTCATGATCACTGGCAAGCGGCATCCGTTTGCTTATGATTACACGGTGGGTTTTGACGACACAGGCCGCATCACTGGCTTGAAAATGATGATGGCCGTGAACTGCGGCTTCAGCGCTGATTTGTCGGGCCCGGTGGCAGACAGGGCGGTGTTCCACGTCGACAACGCGTACTTTTTAGAG
>JANOWB010000446.1:0-6559 GCA_031417695.1 Polaromonas sp. | reverse complement strand
TTTCTGGTCATCATTGCGTTTTTCACGGTTGCCGCCATGGCGCAAGAAGTGATGCTGCTGATCAACAACCAGCGAGTTGAACTCAAAGACCTGCTCTTGATGTTTATTTACGCCGAGGTACTGGGCATGCTGGCCGCGTTTTACGCCAGCCACCGCATCCCGATCACTATTCCACTGTTTATTGCCATGACAGCGCTTAGCCGATTGATTATTTTGCAGGGCAAAGAAGGCGACCCGTCGATTTTGCTGTACGAGAGCGGTGCCATTTTGTTGATTGCTGTGGCGTGCTGGGTAGTTAGCCGACTTCAATTCAATGACGGGCCTGAGCGGTAAAAGCCCGCAAAGTGCTAAATAGGCGTGTTTTTAGGGCAAAAATAGGGCTTTTACCCAATAAATACGGGCGCGAGAAGCTACTATTTACATAGCAAGCAAAAGGCCTTTGCGCACCACTCAAAGTAACGCTGGACCAACGCAACAGGCCTTTGCAGATGGGTGCCCCAACAGCAGCCCATGCACTTTTAGTCGATTTGTGACTTTTCACACAGATTTAACTCACGGAATGCGTATTTTTTAGCACGTCGCTACCAAAAACTGACCGTCCCGTCAGGAAACCTCGGGCTTGCGCCGTTACGATTTACGGCATAAGGTATGACTATTCACCCCATGCGCGCGCTAGTATTCGTTTTTTTAGGTCTTCTGTCCGCCAGCATGAGTTGCGCGCAGGAGTTTGACCGCCTATACGCCAAAAGCATTCAGCCAGCACTTTCGCAACCCTTGCGGTGGGTGCCAGCCCTAGCGCCTGTTGCGCCTACTTTGCCCGAAGCCTTTTTAACCAACCCGCAAGGCTGGCCATTTGCGCCGTACTCCGCCAGCACTGAGCTGCCCACAGCGCCAGGCAAAGACGCCTGGGCCAGCTTCACGCTGGCTGCCACGGCAGCGCCGCAAAGCTGGATTGTGCGGGTACCGCGCATCACGATTCAAAAAGTCAGCTTGTACAGCGCCGGTCCAGCCGGTACCTGGCAAGCGCAATCGGCCGGGGCGTTGCTGGCGCCCGCCACCTGGAACCGCACCACCCGCAGCCCGAGTTTTGAAGTGTTTACTGGCCCGGTCGAAAAGACTTACTTCATGCGGTTTGAGCACCACAGCCCAGTTACTGAGCGGCCGTACCTGATGAGCCAGCTCGACTTTTCAGATGGCGCGTCGCGCATTGGCACGCTCATTGGCCTCATGCAGGGTATGTTTGGCTTATTGATTGTGGTGTGCTTTGCGTCGAGCTCGCTGTCGCGAAGCACGGTGTTTATATCGCTCGCCGGGTTTACCGGCGCCATGCTGCTGCTGCATTTGACACTGCTCGGCTATGGCGGCTGGCGGCTGTGGCCGGACAGCGCGCACTTAAATCAAGTGATGCCTTGGGTATCGGCCATGTTGGCCCTTGCTGCCGGCAGCTGGTTTTGCGCGCAAGCCAGCTACGCCAAAGACAGCAACACCACGCTGTACCGATTGCTAGGCTTCGCGGCGCTGGGTAGCCTGGTGATGGCAGGCGTTGTGCTGCTTTCTAACCAAACCCAGCCCAGAGAGCTGCTCAATGGCTGGACGGTGTTCGTCGTGTTGGCGGTTTTTGGATCGCTGCTGTGGTTGTGCATGAGAGGGCGGCGCTGGAACCTGTGGCTGCTGGGCGGCCTGCTGCCTGTTTGCGCCGCCGCCGCGACCCGGCTGGCCTACAACTACGGCTGGCTCACCCACGTTGAGCTGGCGCAAACGGTCGGCGTGTTTTTAACCCAAGCAGGGCTGCTGTGGCTGTTTTTAGCCCTGGCCTGGCGAAGCCGGGCCGCGTTGCTAGCCGCCGAGCGCGCAGCAGCGCGCGAGACCTTCGATTCAGCCACCGGCCTCACGTTGGCCAGAGTTGTCAAGGCTCGGCTGCCCGGCCTGCTGCTGCGGGCCAACCGATTAAAGCTCGGCTGTGGCGTGATCATGCTGCGCTGGGTAGACTTTGACAAAAATGTGAATACCTTGGGGAGTGTGCGGCACGCCGAAGCTCTCGCCCGGTTTGGCAAAATTTTGCAGCGGGTCGCGCGAGACATCGACACAGTCGCCCGCTTCAGCGAAACCGATTTCATTGTGCTGGTTGAAGGGCCAGTCAATCGCAGCGCGCTGGCGTCGCTGGGCACGCAAGTACTGTCGTCTTGCCTGCGGGCATCAGAAAAAGCAGACAAACCCGGCTTGTTCAATGTGCATGTGGCTATCTGGCACGCCAACGACCAAGCCAGCTCGGCCGATGAAGTGACTGAAATGCTTTACACGCGGCTCAATCAAATGTCACACGGCACACAGCGCCAGGTGCAGTTTGTTGACAGCGCATCGAGCGCGCCAACGTCTGATTCAGCCGAAGAGTCCACGCTCAGGCGGCAAGACGTGATTGAAAAAATCAATGCGCTTGAGGCTACCCAGCGCTTGCCGACGATTGCTACGCGGCGGCCTGATTCACGGCGTTAAAGCTTGCCATCGTGGCTAGGGGCAATAGCAACGCTCTGTATGTGGCATTTCCACCGTATGCTTTCAGCTATTAAGTTGTCGTTTTGGCGACCGTTTTGCGACTCACTGTTTCTTTTAAGTTACTCTGAATATGTAACGGTTACCCCCTTACTTATGCTATCTTTACAATCAGTAAAAAGATGTACAAAACTGTTTTGCAATGGGGTAAGCGGTGCGCGCGATATTAGCGGTGTGGTTACTGTTGCTGACCTGTTGGGGTCAACAAGCGCAGGCGCAGGCATTCGACCGGCTGTACGCTGACAGCCCGCAGCCGGTATTAACTGCGCCCTTGCAGTGGGTGGCCGTACCTAAGCCTGAAAACCCCAGCGCGGCCAGAGCCAGCCCAGCAGTATTCGTCAATGCCCCCGGCGCCTGGGCGTTTGCAGACGTTAAGCGCGGCCTGAAATTGCCCACCAGCGCTACACAAGACGTATGGATGCGTTTCACCTTGGCTCCGACAACGGCTGTTGATGTCTGGTACTTGCGCATGCCGCGCACGAGCTTGAGCAAAATCAGCCTGTACAGCCAAGACCCACAGGGCGCGTGGCAGGTGCAGTCTGCAGGCTCGTATAAAGCCCCTGCTGAATGGCCATTGCGCAGTCGCATGCCAACCTTTGAGCTGAAAACCAGTACCACTCAGGCGCAAACCTACTTTTTGAGCTTTGAGAATCGGACCGCCTTGTCAGAGCGACCCCAGCTGCTGTCAACGACCGAATACGTTTCGGGTGCCTACGGCGTCGGCGCGATGATAGGCGTACTTGCCGGCATATTTACCTTGTTGGCAGCGCTGAGCCTGGCGGCTTACGCCATCGCCCGTAACACCCAATTTTTGTGGCTCTGCGGCTTTGTGGTGTTGCTGCTTTTCAATCAGCTGACCTTGCTCGGTTTTTCGGGATGGCAAATTTGGCCCCACAGTCAGCACTTCAATCAGTCAATGCCCTGGGCTGTGGCGCTGGCCACGATGGCTAGCGCCACGTGGCTGGTAGCGCGGGCAAGTTACGCTGCCGACACACATCCCGCCCTGTACCGCGTGCTGGGGGGCCTGGCACTGATTAGCTTGTTCGTGTCGGGCGCTACTGCGATCGACATAGACCTGATCAGTCGCAATGTTAAAAATGTGTGGTCGGCTTTCATCGTGACCTTTGTCATGGGCAGCCTGATCTGGCTGGTATTGCGTGGCAATCGTTTAAATGGCTGGCTGCTGGTCGGTCTATTGCCGATTAGTTTGTCGGCGCTTAGCCGTGTGGCCTACAACTGGGGTTGGCTGTCGCACGTGGAGTTCGCGCAACTGATTGCCGCTTTTGGCTCGGCTTTGGGGTCGTTGATTTTGTTGGCAGCCTTGACCTGGCGCAGCCGCTCAGCACTGCTGTCTGGCGGTCGCGCTCAAGCGCTAGCCGACTACGACCCCGAAACCGGCCTGCTGCTGGCGCATAAAGCTAAAACGCGGTTGCAGCGCCTGCTGCTGCGCGGCAGCCGCAGCAAGTTGGGCAGCGGGGTAATGATGATTCGTTGGGTGGACGCAGACAGCTACGCTACCCTGGGCACCAGCGCACAGCGCACCCAAATATTGCGCCGCGTTGGCGAGCTGCTTCGCAATGCAGCGCGGGACATCGACAGCGTGGTTCGCCACGACGAAAGTCATTTTTTAATATTGCTGGAAGGCCCGATCAGCCGAGACGCCTTGTCTGCTACCGCCAGCCAAATCATGGCCGCGTCGCTTCGCGCGAGCGACGCCAGACTCAACGCAGGCACGCCACTGGCGGTCAACTTGCACATCGCCATGTGGCAAGAAACACTGGGCACCACCAGCGCCGCCAACGTGATGGCGCTGCTCACCCGCCGGCTAAACATGATGCGGTTAACGCCCCAGCGCAGAGTCCAGTTTATTGACAGCTCAGTCGTGACCGACCTGAACAGCTCCAGGCAGACCAGAGGCCAGCGCCAAAAAGAAGTGCTCGATAAAATCAGAGAAATCGAAGGCGAGCCTACACAAACTGACAGCCTGCGCTAGCGCATGCCTAGCCAAGCGTCGACGTACTGCAAGACCAAAAGGTACCGAAAAATACCAAAAACATCGGAAAACATCCGAAAAGATCGATAAATAGCCAGCCTAGCCCAATCAATACGGGCGCGAGCAGCTCCTTTTTATATAGCAAGAATCACAAGCATGGTATCCAGGCGCGCTTTAAGAGGAACCACGCCGCTGGGTTATGTCCCACCCGCCGAGCCAGCGCTGTGCCCGCTGTGCAGCCGCCTGCTGGTACCCGGACGCAGCGTAGACGAGCACCATTTGGTGCCCAAAAGCCGGGGCGGCAAAACCTTGGACAACACTGCAGTGATCCACCGCATTTGCCACCGCAAAATTCACGCCACCTTCAGCGAGCGCGAACTGGCCAAAGACTTCAACACCTGGGCAGCCTTGCAAGCACATGCAGAAATCGCAACGTTCATTACCTGGCTCGCCAACAAGCCACCCACTTTTTACGACAACTCGCGCAAGCCTGCCCACAGGCAATAACCCTCGTTTCTACGTAAATAAAGTGTCTGTAGCTCAATAAATACGGGCGCAAGCAGCTATTAATAGCATAGCTTTGGCAACAGCGACAGCGGATGCCACAGCTTCACCAGCGGCAAAACTCAAGGAAATGGCAATGGAAGTGGCAACGCCGTTTTGTAGCGCACCTGCTTGAGCGCAAAGCTGGAGCGAATTTTTTCAATGCCGGGTATTGGCGTGAGCTGGTTCAAAATAAATTTTTCGAGTGCGCCAATGTCGGCCACCGCCACACGAATCAAATAGTCGCTGTCGCCGGTCATCAAATAGCACTCCATCACCTCGTCGTGCTCGGCGATTCGGCGTTCAAACTCTGCCAACGCATCTTTGTTTTGGCTGCGAAGGCTGATGGAAATAAACACACTCAAGCCCAGCCCCAAGGCCGCCGCATTGGCAATCGCCACATAGCGGTCAATGACCTTGGCCGCCTCCATTGCCTTGACCCGGGCCAGGCACGGCGACGGGCTTAAATGCACGCGGCGGGCCAGCTCAACGTTAGACAGGGCACCGTCCCGCTGCAATTCTTTAAGAATCTTTAAATCGATTGAATCAAGCTGCATACGCTTCTAAATTAATTTTTAACAGCATTTTATGCTGATTAAACGCAATTTGTCACCACATTACGGCAGCACCTTTGGCATGAAATTACGTAACCTCAAGCTCAAATGCACAACGACGCTTCACACCTCAATCCACACCTCAATCCACACATCAATACCGACCCGGACCCGCAAGAAACCGCCGAATGGCTAGACGCGTTTGAAGCACTGGCCGCCACCCACGGCCCCGCCAGAGCCCGGCAGCTGCTAGACGCCTTGAGCCGTAGCGCACGCGCCCGGCGCATTGGCTGGCAGCCCGAGTTGTGCACGCCCTACGTCAACACGATTCATGTCGACGAGCAACCCTCCTTCCCCGGCGATTTAGCCATAGAAGAACGCATTGCCGCACTGATGCGCTGGAACGCATTGGCCATGGTGGTCAAAGCCAACCAGCTTGAAACAGGCGGCTCCACCGAGCTGGGCGGGCACATTGCCAGCTACGCCAGCGCAGCTGATTTGTTTGAGACCGGGTTCAACCACTTTTTTCATGCTCGCGAAGGCTTGGCCGATGGTCAGCACCGGGGTGACCTGGTGTTTTTTCAGCCGCACAGCGCGCCCGGCGTGTATGCACGCGCTTACCTCGAAGGCCGCTTGACTGAGCAAGACCTGAGCTTTTACCGGCAAGAGCTGACCGCCCCGAATCACAACGCACGCGGCCTGTGCAGCTACCCGCACCCGTATTTAATGCCCGATTTTTGGCAGTTCCCGACCGGCTCCATGGGCATTGGGCCCATCAGCTCGATTTACCACGCGCGCTTTATGCGCTACCTGTCGCACCGCCGTTTGCTCGATTGCTCAGCCAGAAAAGTGTGGGGCGTGTTCGGCGATGGCGAAATGGACGAGCCCGAATCGATGAGCGCACTGACCCTGGCCGCGC
>JANOWB010000445.1:0-3966 GCA_031417695.1 Polaromonas sp. | reverse complement strand
GCGACCAACGCTGGACGACATTGCAGATTTCCCGATGCCAGCTCAGCTTGAGGTTCGACCTGTGCAGCCAGAGCATCTGCGCAGAATTTGGGATGCACACCAATTGGCCTTCACTACGCATTGGGGTTACGCGCCAAATGACGAGGCTGTCTATCAGCAGTGGTTGAAAACCAAGGCTCAGAAGCCAGAACTTTGGCAAGTGGCCTGGGACACCTCTACCGATGAAGTGGCCGGGCAGGTAAAGGCATTTATCGATGAAAGCTACAACAAGCTTCACGGCCGCAAACGGGGTTGGACTGAATTCATCAGCGTTGGCGAGCCCTGGAGAAAACGCGGCCTTGCGCGGGCGCTGATATCCAAAAGCTTGCAGGCGCAGGCAGCTATCGGCATGCAGGACTCGGGCTTGGGGGTTGATGGCGCAAACCTGGACGGCGCAAATCGCGTTTATGAGGACTGCGGCTTTGTAGTGACCAAGCGCAATTGCATTTACCGAAAGCCGCTGGAACTTGATTCGGTGCTGTAAACGATTGTTTTACCTGCGGCACTGCGCGTTACGCCATCGCCTTGAGTTTGCGCAATGCCGCGATGGTTGCCACACAAGCGCGAGCAGCTTCAGCTCCTTTTTTTACAAAGTGCTCACTGAAAAATTTCAGGTGATCGCCGTGCTCATGAAAATCTTTCGGCGTGAGTACGGCTGAAAGCACTGGTACGCCGGTGTCCAGTTGCACGCGCATCAACCCGTCAATCACAGCGTGCGCGACAAATTCATGCCGGTAAATTCCGCCGTCAACCACCAATGCGCAAGCCACAATTGCGTCATATTGCCCAGTGCGGGCCAGCATTTGTGCATGCAGCGGAATCTCAAACGCGCCCGGCACGTCGTACAAATCAATCGATTTGGCAGAGTGGCCGAGGCGAGCAGCTTCAGCTAAAAAAGCATCGCGTGCGCGCACCACAATGTCAGTATGCCAAGCGGCACTGATGAACGCGATGCGTGCTTTGGCGGTGGGAGTTTTTGTGGCGGTACGGGTCAGTTTCATGTGGTTTCTCTTAAAGAAGTTGCCAGAATCAGGACGCGCGCAGCTACGGCGGCCGCAAAACCATGCGGCAGCTTTTGTAGTGCGTCTCTTTCATCCGGACTGTGACCGTCGGCTCTGGCTTTAAGGATGGTCTGCATCACTCCATGCGATGTGTGGAACACCCATTCGCAGCGAGTTATGCAGAGCATCCTTTAACCAGATCTGCTGACCCTGCAAGGCGTGAGCCTAGACAGGCGCTCGCGGGCTCTTGCCATTGCAGGCAACTACCGCCGGTGAGGAATTTCACCTCGCCCTGAGAACGCTGCTCAAGTCGATGCTTGAGCAACTTGATGCTAATAGAAAATGAATGCATGGCTAAGCTGCAGTTCGCCAAGGCGACAAACTAAAAGCCATCACATCAAAAGCGTGAGTGGCGCATCTCCAGCAGCTGCCGCATCAGGTTAAGCAACGGCACGTGCTCAATACCGTCTGCCATCGGAAACAACGCATTCGCGCTACTCACAACCAGCTTGCGGGTAGCGCCGACATCGGCACAACCCAAATGAAAACCCTTGCTGACAGTGGGGGCGCTGGAGCGCTTGATTTCAATGGCCCACAACGCCTGCCCAGGCAGTTCCAGCAGCAAATCAATCTCAGCGCCCACCACCGTGCGGTAGTAGCTGGCGTGGGTGCTGGCAGGCGCGCAGGCCAGCAAGTTTTCAATCACCCAAGCCTCCCAACTGCCGCCCACCACCGGGTGCGAGAGCAACTCGCTAGCCGTGGTTAAACCAAGCAAGGCGTGCACCAAACCGCTGTCGCGCACATACACCTTAGGAGTTTTGACCAAGCGCTTGCTTGACTGCTTTGCCCAAGGTTGCAAGCGACGCACAAGCAACAAGTCGCACAACAGATCAATATAGCGAGCGATGGTTTGGCCGCTCACACCCATGGACGAAGCAAGCCTTGCCGCATTCAACATTTGTGCCTGTTCATAGGCCAGCATGGTCCACAAGCGACGCAGGGTTTGTGCAGGAATACGGGGCCCGAGCAGCGGAATATCGCGCTCCAGATAGGTCGTGATGAACTGTGCGCGCCAGCGCATGCTGGCTGCATCGCTCTTGGCCAGGTAGGCATCTGGAAAGCCGCCACGCAACCACAACGCGCCCGGCGCAGCGGCCTCTTCCTCGGGCAGCTCTGTCGCCACAAACGGTGCCAGGTCGATGTAGGCGAGACGGCCTGCCAACGTCTCCGACGACTGCGCGAGCAGCTCAATACTGGCCGACCCCAGAAGCAAAAACTGACCCGTGCGTGCCCCTGCCCGGCGGCGCTGGTCAATCACGCCGCGCAGCACTGCAAACAAACCCGGCATGCGTTGAATCTCATCCAAAATGACCAGCCGGTTTGAATGCGCTGCAAAAAAAGCAACAGGGTCGCTCAGTTGCGCCAGATCAGTGGGCAGCTCAAGATCAAGATACAGCGGTGCAGTTTGCGCAGGGTCTATGGCTGGCGCGGTCTTCAGGCTTTGATGCTGCGCTGCCACCTGATGCGCCAACGTGGTTTTACCTACCTGGCGTGGCCCCAAAATAGCCACCGCAGGAAACTCCTGCATGAGATGGCTCAGTTCAAGGTGCGCTTGGCGGTTGATACCGTGGATGATCATCCTTGTTATTATTCCATGTATTGAAAGAATAACAAGGTTTATACCCGATCTTTTTTAGATCTACATTAACGCTCAATCCGCCTTGATCCCGTTGTCTTTAACCACCTTGGCCCAAATGTCCGTTTGCTTGTCCATGAACACTCTTGCGACATCTGCGCTGCCGCCGACCACGTCAATGCCTTGCGCGTCGAGCTTTTTAGAAATTTCCGGGTTTTTCAACACGCTGTTCAGCGCTTCGTTCATGCGCTTCAAAATATCAGGCGGCGTTTTGGCTGGCGCTAGCACGGCCCACCAGGCGGGCGCTTCAAAACCGGGGTAGCCGCTTTCGGCTACGGTCGGCACGTTCGGCAAATCAGGGCTGCGTTTGGTGCTGGTCACAAACAAGGGGCGCAGGCGGCCGCTGTCGATATGCGACTTGGTCACAAACACCGAGCCAATTGACATTGGCACGTGGCCAGCAACGGCGTCGTTCATCAGTGGGCCGCCGCCTTTGTACGGAATGTGCGCCCACTCAATGCCGCCGTTCTTGCCGAGCAACGTCATCGCCACATGGCCCAGGCTGCCGGAGCCAATGCTGCCGTAGCTGACGGGTTTTTTGGCCTTGGCGGCTGCCACCACGTCGGCAAAGGTTTTGTAGTCGCTGCCCGCAAAAGTGGCCAGCACCATCGGTGATGTGCCGACCAAAACGATGGGCGCCAAGTCTTTCTTGCTGTCGTATGGCAGGTTGGGAATCAGCGCCGGGTTCACGCCGTGCGTGTCGAACACCACTGCAAACGTGTAGCCGTCTGCCGGGCTGGCAGCAACAGCCGCGGCCCCAATGGAGCCGGACGCGCCGCCCTTGTTTTCAACAATCACGGTTTGGCCCAACGCAGCTTGTAGGGGCACCGCCAAAATGCGGGCCACCTGGTCAACCGAGCCGCCCGGCGGGAATACTGCAACCAACTTGATGGGCCCGCGTGTGGGCCAGGCAGGCGTGGTTTGAGCCATCGCCCCGCAAGCAAAACTAGCCAGCAAACCCAAAACCAAACTGCGCTTGAAGTTCATCGAAATCTCCGTGTTGTAATGCTTTGATGGTAAGACACAATCAGCTTTTAACGCCTCAGCGTGAACCCGCAGTGCTGCGCAATGCGGCGACAGTTTTGCTGCTGCGCGACACCCATCAAGGCATTGAAGTGCTGATGACGCGCCGATCCATGACGGCCAGTTTTGCCCCTGGCGCTTATGTTTTTCCGGGCGGCGGTATTGATGCGCTTGATGCTGCTGCGCATGGGCAATCAACCCGCCGCG
>JANOWB010000444.1:0-7457 GCA_031417695.1 Polaromonas sp. | reverse complement strand
CGCGCCCACAGCGCGGGGTTGCGCTCGGTGTCGCCGGTAAATACCCAGCACTCGTTACCCGTGCCGCCGCTGACCGCGTAGCCCACGGCGGGCACGGTGTGCACTGCTGGCAACACTTCAAAGTGCTTTTTTGCCAGCGAGATCACTTGGCCAATTTCAATGGTGTGAAAGGTGATGAAAGGCGCTTCGACCGTTGGAATGCGTGAAAAGTCAGGCCAGATGGTGTTGTTGAAAATATGCGCCTTCAGGGCTGCAATGGTGCCGGCCAGCGCATGCACCTGAATCGGCTTTTGGCGCTGGGAGGCAACGGCATCGACCATCAGCGGCAGCGCAGCGACGTGGTCCAGGTGAGAGTGCGTTAGCAGCACGTGGTCGACGCGGCGCATTTCGTCGAGCGTTAAATCGCCAACGCCAGTGCCGGCATCAATCAATACGTCGTCGTCAATTAAAAAGGACGTGGTGCGGCAGTCTTTTGCGATGGCTCCGGAGCAGCCTAGTACCCTTACTTTCATAACTAATCTTGATTATTTGGTGCAGCGAATGCGAGGGTTATTTGGTTTGGAAGTTGGTCGCGCCGTCCCACTCGGGGTCAAAAGGAAGCAACCGCATAGAGGCTACACGCTCTGCATACAACTGGTAAAGGTATTTTTTGGCATTTAGGCGTTGTAAATTAAGAAGTTGCACTTCGCATTGATCCCAATCCTGCAATCGGTACGCTTTAAGGGCTTGGGCCCAGGTTTTTAGCTCGGCAGATTTGTCTTCGTCTGAGCGCGCCAGCGCGGGTTGCGGCCAAAAAATACTGACCGCGTTGTCTTTGCCTTTAACGCGCACTTTGTCTAGCTCTTGCCAGGCAAATTCGGGCGCTAACCGGCGGGTCGATTCACTGACCACAATGTCAACGCCGTAGGTTTTAGACAAGCCCTCCAGGCGCGAGCCTAAATTAACCGAGTCGCCAATAACGGTGTAGCTGCGGCGAATGTCTGAGCCCATGTCGCCCACGCACATGGTGCCGGTGTTCAGGCCGATGCCTATGCCAATTTCGGGCAGGCCTTTGGCGCGGTGCTCTTCATTCAGTGTGCGTATGGCTACGGCCATTTCAAGCGCCGTTTTGACGGCCAGGCTGGCATGGTCTGGCGTGTCTACTGGCGCGCCCCAAAAGGCCATGACGCAGTCGCCCATGTATTTGTCAATCGTGCCGCGGTTGCTGCGAATTTGATCAGTGAGGCGGCTAAACACGGCGTTAAGCAGCGCCTGCAGCTGGGTCGGCTCCATGGTTTCGCTCATTTGCGTGAAGCCGCGCATGTCGCAGAACATCACCGTTAGCTCTTTTGTCGTGGCCTGCATGCTGTAGCTGCCGGCGTCTTTGACCATTTCGTCGACCAGCTCGGGCGGCACATAGGTGCCAAACAAGTTAGCCAGCTGCCGCTTGGACTTGCTTTCTACAAAGTAGCCGTAACTCATATTGAGCGCGAAAGCCGTTACGGCCGTTACCAGTGCACTGGCCAGCGGCAGTACCAAGCCCGAACCCAGGTACAGCCAGAAATTAAGCCCCACCAGCGCGCCAATCACCAGCAAACTCAAGCCCACGGCCTTGGGCGCGGAAAGCAGCGGCAGAAGCAGTGCAAGCGCCAACCCAGACAAGATCAAAATCACCACTTCAAAGCCGATGGCGTAGTCGGGTTTGACGAAAATTTTGCCGTCCAGAAACCCCGAGATTACATTGGCGTGGGTTTCAACCCCAGGATAGGTTTCGCCTACCGGCGTGACGCGCAAGTCAAGCAGGCCCGGGGCCGTGGTGCCGATCAAAACAATTTTGCCCTTGAGCAAGCCACTGTCTACCCGCTTGGCCAGTACATCGGCAGCAGAAACGTAGCGAAAAGAGCCGCCGCTAGTGCCGCCAAGCCCTCTAAACGGCACCAGCGTTGCAACCCTGTCGTCAACCGGAATAGCCAGCGTTGTGGTTCCTTTTTTCAGCAGAACGCTTTCGAGTCCCTGGTAGTTTCGACTCAGGAACTTTTCCTTGGGGAAACCCGGCTCTACAACAGGCGAGCCAGCCAGCAGCCTGAACATCGCCAGCGACAGTGACTCGTAATAGCGGCCTTTATGTTCGGCCAGCAAAGGAATAGACCGGACGACGCCATCACCCTCAGTGATTGAATTGATGTGCCCCGCCAACGGCGCGGCTTTGGCCAGGGTATCGATGTTTGACCCATACCCGTTCCAGCTGGTGAATTTGATCGGGCGGCCCTGCAATAAAGCGTTGTCCATCACGGGCGCGGGGAGCATGCCGCTCATTCGGCCGTCGCGGTCGCTGGTGAAGTAGTAGCCCAGCACAACCGGGCGGTTACTGATGGCTTTTGCAAACACAGCGTCGTAGTCGAGGCTGGCTTGCACCTGATTGACTTTGTCTATAAACCCCGGCTGGTCGCGCATTTCATTTTGCGCCAGCAGCTGGAGCCGCTTGAGGCCAGAGCTGTCATCCGCCTCGGCGAAAAGCACGTCAAAACCCAGCAAAGCGACTTGATGCTTGTCAAACAGCTCGTCAACCAACGATGCCAGCTTGTTGCGGCCCCACGGCCAGCGCCCTACTTCGGCCAGGCTTTTTTCATCAATATCGACGATGACTATGCGTTCATCGATGGTTTGCGGCATGGTGGCCCGAAGGCGCGCGTCATAAATGATGTCGTCGAGTCGCTGCAGTACGCCCAAACGCAAGGCGCCGCTGGCATGTAGCAGCGCAAACACAAGCGGAATCAACGTGACTGCAATGCGCCGCCAGTGTCTGGAAATAAGCAGCATGCAAATAGTGGCGGCTTGCCGTGAAATGACCTTGCGGCTTTTTAAAAGCCGCGAAGGGGTCTAGGCGTTTTGAACAAACTGCATTTGCGTGCCTGCCAGCTCAAGCGTGTCGCCGTCTTTCAGGGCGACGGGTTCAGCGCCAATCACGGCGCCATTCAGTGAGGGTCGGTTAACACCCTCAACGTGCGTAATCACAAAGCCGTGCGGCCGACGGGTAATAGCCGCCACAGCAACGCCGGGCTTGCCGATGGTGGTGACTACCTTTACCAACGGGACTTCGCGGCCTGCAGCTGCGCCCGACATGACCTTGATGGCCGCGGGCCCTGCGCTGGTGCCCGCCGTCAAAGGTGCCGACGCAGTTGCTGCCATGCTGGTTACTGCAGCCGCAGCCGCCGACCCGGCTTTGAACACGGTTGTTTTTTCGTAATTGGCATCAGCCGCTTCGCTGACGTATTTGATGCGGTATTTGCCGATTTCTACCGTGTCGCCATTTTGCAGAAGCTGTTTTTTAACTGCCTTACCATTGAGGTAAGTGCCGTTGGTGCTGTTCAGGTCTTCAAGGTGAACGTCATTTCCAGCGAGCTGCAACACCGCATGCTCGCCGCTAACGGCAAGGTTGTCGATCACGATGTCGTTATATGGGCGTCGGCCCAAAGACGTCCGATCTTTGGTCAACTGCACTTCTTTAATTACAACGCCGTCAATCGAGACGATCATTTTCGGCATGGCCCACTCCCAGTATTTGCTGTCATTTTAATCATTTATTACTTCCCGAGCATCCGGGATAAAAACCCACGTTTAACCTCAGACTCGTTAGCGCAAGCCAACAAAACGGAAATGTTGTCCCGCCCGCCGCCCTCATTTGCGGCCGCCACCAACTGCTTGGCTTTGGACGTTAAATCGCCCTCGCCCATCATTATTTTTGCAATCGGTTCATCGCGCACCATGTCTGACAGACCGTCAGAGCACATCAAATAAATGTCACCCGGCTCTACTTTGTGTTCGTTGACTTCCAGGCTGACGGTGTCTTCAACGCCCAACGCGCGGGTGACCAGGTTTTTGTTGCTGGACGTCAACGCCTGCTCCGGCGTGATCAGGCCGGCATCAATTTGCTCCTGAAGCAGCGAGTGGTCTTTGGTAATTTGCTGAAAGTCATCGCCGCGTAGCCGATAGCAGCGCGAATCCCCAATGTGCCCCACCATCACCCTGTCACCCTGAAATGCCGCCACCACCAAGGTTGTTCCCATGCCGCTGTACTGCGGATTGGAGTTAGCGGCATTAAAGATGGAGTAGTTCGCGTTTTGCACGCAAATTTCCATGGCCCTGCGCACTTCTTTTGTGTTGGCATTTTTGCCGGCCTGGGCAAGCCAGCGACTCATCTCAGACTTGATGAACGCCACCGCCATGCCACTGGCGATCTCGCCGGCACTGTAGCCGCCCATACCGTCGGCCAATATGCACAGCTGCGTCTCGGCGTCGAATACGACTGCGTCTTCATTGTTCTCGCGGGTCAAGCCGGGGTCAGTTTCAGTGCATATCTCGTAAATCATGGGGTGTGAATCAGGGCGTGAGGTTAAAGCTTTACGCCTAGAGCTGGATGTCGGTGTCTTTTGTGTCAATTCTGCTGGACTGCGTATTATCGACTGCGCGGCTGACGACAGTCTGCTCAAAGCTGACGACAGGCTTGACATGCACCGCAGTGGCCTCGAATTCAGGGCTGTGGCTTGAAGCGCCGATAACAACACTTGTTACCGGCAAGCCGGGCATTGGTGAAGCAACCGCCCCACCAGCACCCGCACCCAGCGCACCTAGCGCACGCAGTTCGGCAGCAAAACTGTCACCATCTTGAAAGCGGTCTGCGGGCAATTTACCAATCGATAACGCAACCAGAGCGGCTAATTTTTCAGGTATCGCTGGTTGCACCAAGCGGACATCAGGTGCGGCCTCGTTGGCAATTTTGTACATCAGCTCGGCCATGGAGTCGCCCCTGAACGGCAACACACCAGCCAGCATTTGGTACAGCATGACGCCAAGAGAATAAAGATCAGACCGGCCGTCAATCTTTTTACCGGCAATTTGCTCAGGCGACATAAAGCTAGGCGTGCCCAACACCAGGCCGGTTTTGGTTTTGCTGGAATCCGTGATGCGCGCAATGCCAAAGTCAGTGACTTTGACGCTGTCTGTGGCCAGGTCATACATGA
This sequence comes from Polaromonas sp., assembly GCA_031417695.1. GTDB lineage: Bacteria > Pseudomonadota > Gammaproteobacteria > Burkholderiales > Burkholderiaceae_C > Polaromonas. The sequence continues at coordinate 2,457 of JANOWB010000444.1, read as the reverse complement.
TGTTGGCGGGCTTGATGTCTCGGTGCACCACATGCTGCTTGTGCGCGTACGCCAGCGCTTCGGCCACTCGCGCCACAATTGAGAGCACTGTTGCCACGGGCAAGAGCTGGCCTGCTTTGGTGACGTCCGCGAGGTCTTTGCCTTTAAGGAATTCCATCGCGATATAGGCCAAGTCGTGTTCTTCGCCCGCATCAAAAATGGTCACGATGTTTTGGTGCTGCAAGCGCCCAGCGGTTTCAGCCTCGCGAAAGAACCGCTCGCGTGCGTCGTCAAGTTCTTCGCCTTCAAACTCTTGGCTCAAAGCCATGGTTTTAATGGCGACGACCCGGCCGATTTTCGGGTCTTTGCCCAAATAAACCACGCCCATTGCGCCTTTGCCCAGCTCTTTTTCAACCTGGTACCGGCCCAGCATGGGCTTTTCAACACCGCCGCCAGCAAGCAGCATGGTGCCGCCAGGGTGCGTGCCGCTGCCGCCCAAAATAACGGTTTCAGACAGGTTTTTAGCGCGGCTTAGCTTGGCAGTCAGGCCTTTGTAGTCTTTGTTTTGTGTGGCCATGTATTCATACACCGCCTCGGCTTTGTTGAACTGGCGCTTGCGCTCAAAGTCAAGAGCCAAACTGCTCAGGTTATCCATCAGCGCGTCGCTGTAAGACACCCGGCGAAAGCGGTCAAACGCCGCGTCGAGTTGGCCTTGCCCTTGCAGTGCCAGACCCATCATGCGGTTGGTTTCCGCCGACTCGTCGTCGGACTTCACCTTGCCCGCTTCGGTAACCAAAAAGCGTTTGGTGGTCAGGGCAAGGTGGCCAATGGCCAGCAGCGCTGCCGGAAAAACAAATTCAAGCCACTTGGCACTGGCAGACAGCAAGCCGAATTCAGCCACCAACAAGCTGACAAACATCACCAGCGTAATAACTGCTGCCTTGCCAGCCGACAGCCTGGGCAAAGCCACAATCAGATAGGCGCAGATAACAAGTAACACCAAAATTGTCGCCGCACCTGCCCAGATTGGGCGGGTAATAAAGTGCTGGTTCAAAATGCTCGACGTTATGTGCGCCATCACTTCTGCGGGAGCAAGGCTCGACCCCGCCGGGGTTGAAAACTGTGTTCCCAAGCCAGCAGCAGTGGCGCCAATGATCACAATTTTATCGGCGTATTTTGCTGATGCGATTTTTCCGGACAAAACGTCATAAAACGAATCAACGGCAAACGGCGGCCGGCCGTCTTTTTCTTTATAAAACTGCGGCCGCATCACCGCAAATTCGTCGGTGGGAACCACCAGCCTGCCCAACTGAACAGACTCGCCACTGTTCAACTTGATGTCCGCTACCGCAAGGTTTAAGCTTTTAGCAGCTGCCAGCAAACCAAGCGATGGCACCGCACTACCAAAATAGTTAACCAGCAGGGGTTCTCTGCGCACCGCGCCGTCAATGTCTTGTAACTGCGTGGCATGCCCCACACCCGCTGCCGCGTTGCCCAACAGCTCAATAGGCTGCTGTCCGCGAACGACCGACTCTGAAAACCCGCCGTTTTCAGCGATGGCGCTTTTCACCGCAAAAGCTGGCAGCGGCTTGTCTGGTTTGCCTTGAGGCGGCCCCAATATATAGGTGGAGGGAATCAGCACGTTGCCTGCTTTTGAAAAGCTGGACGCCAACTTGGTGTCGGTGTCGAGGGCGACTTCAGCGTCTGCAATCAGTTTGCTCAGCTCGTCGTTGCTGGCACTGGGCGCCAGCGCGGGGTCGCTCAGTACTGCCTTCATTTTTTGAAGGTAGGCCATTCCGCGGTCGGTTTGGGGTTCAAAAAAGAAGGTGGTGTTGACTACCACTTTGGCCTTTGCTGCAGCCAGCAAATCAATCATTTTTGCCTGCACATCGCGCGGCCACGGAAAGCGCCCAATATTGGCGAGGCTTTGGTCATCAATGGCAATGATGGCGATTCGGTCGGACGGCTGGCGAGACGTCGACGTGCTGGCGAAGTCGTAGTAGCGACGCTCCAGCGTGTCAAAGACGTCGGTGAACTTGTGCAGGGAAAAGACGGCCAGCACCACGGCCAGCCCGACAAACCAGTCGGCGCGCCAAAAAGCACCTTTACCAGCGCGGCCTTTAGGCGATGCTGCCACAGTAGCTACCTTGATTAAACGCCCATGTCATGAGTTACCGCACCTTTGGTTGAATCTTTAGTGTTAACGCATACGTTGCGTAAGGGTCACCTACCGGACTCAATTCACGCAAATGTTGACGTTAACAGACAGCAACAGCCTAAACAAGTGACTTATTCACGCTGGAGTCACTTTTTGTTGCAGATTGAACAGGGGAGATGTGCGGAAGTAAGTGACGGCTACCGGCAGGCGTTAGACGCGTTGCGACCAAGTGTTCACTCAGCGTGCTAGGGCATTAACCGTCGCCTAGCCCGGCCCGGCTCGGCCCAGCTCAACCCGCCTTAACCGGGCTGTGGCGCATG
>JANOWB010000443.1:0-13489 GCA_031417695.1 Polaromonas sp. | reverse complement strand
GATGGCCTGGGCTTGGGCCTGAACGCCAGAGCCGCCCTGATCACTCGCGGCTTGGCCGAAATGACCCGCTTGGGCGTGGCGCTGGGCGCGCGGGCCGACACCTTTACCGGCCTGTCGGGCTTAGGCGATTTGGTGCTGACGGCAACCGGCGATTTAAGCCGCAATCGCAAAGTGGGCCTGGCGCTGGCACAAGGAAAAACGCTGGCTGAAGCGGTGCTAGCGTTGGGCCATGTGGCCGAAGGCGTGTACTGCGCGCGCGCCGTGGTGCAGCGAGCTGCGGGTTTGGGTGTAGAGATGCCGATTTCAAGCGCGGTGGTCGGGTTGCTGGATGGGCACATGACCGCTGGCGAGGCCGTGATGGCCCTGATGGGGCGCGAGCCAACCGTTGAGGCTTTTTAGTCGCCTTTTAGGCCGCACTTTTAGCTGGCATAGAAGCTTGGTACAGCCCGCGAAATTCTGGCAATCGCAGCTCCTGAAGCCCAGCTGTTGCTTTGCTTTGACTCCTGTCCATAAATCAGTGAATCGGTGGTTGGTCCAAAACATGCTTTTCTGCTGAAAAATAACTATAAATAGTTATTTTTAGCAACGTGTCTGCCACTAATCCTTGAAAAGTCAACGCTTGTCGGCTCGACTCAATTGTTGATAGACGCAATCACCCGTTGCAACGTACAGTAACAAACATTACTTTAGTGGGGACGTGTACACAACAATGTTGCGCGCTCAAACCTCTATTGACTGCACTGGGAGCCTGAATTGAAACGCATACAAGCTGGTTTTACATTAATCGAAGTCATGATCACGGTGGCCATCATCGGTATTCTGGCCGCGATCGCCATCCCTTCTTACACCGAATACATTACCCGCGGCAAGATCGTCGACGGCATTGCACCCCTGTCTGACATGCAGGTAAAGATGGAGCAGTACTTTCAGGACAACCGCAAATACACAGACGCATGCGGGTCTAGCACAGTTGCACCTGTACCCACTGCAACACAAAACTTCACTTTTGCCTGTTCTGGCCTTAGCGGCACTGGCTACACCGTTACGGCGACTGGTGTTGGTTCAATGGCCAGCTTTGTTTACACCGTCGACCAGACAGGCGCCCGTAAAACTACGGGCCTTCCAACAGGCTGGACAGGAACAAACAGCACCTGCTGGGTACTGAAAAAGAGCGGTGCATGCTAAAACTGCGCAGCTCAATGGCGGGGTTTTCCATCATCGAATTGATGGTCACCATCACATTAATGGCCATCCTTGTTATGGTGGCTGCGCCGTCGTTGTCGGCCTACACCGAGAACTCCAAGCTGCGCGGTGTGTCTGAGTCTTTCATGGCGGCTGTGCAAAACGCCAGAACCGAAGCCATTCGCCGCAACCAGGAAGTCGAGCTGGTACTCACCACCGACAGCCCCACCGCTGCAAACGTAGCCACCGCAAACCTAAGCTCCACCGCGGGCAACTGGCTGGTGAGGGTTAAAACCAACGACGCTACGCCGTTTACGTACGACTTCGTCCAGGGCAGAAGCAAGGCAGAAGGCTCTGGCAGCGAAGGCACCACGACTGTGCAGTTGTCAGCTACAGCCAACGGTAGCGCAGTATCAAAAGTCACCTTCAAGGGCGTAGGCCAAACAGATTTGGGTGCGACCTGGATTGTGAATTTCACTAGTTCAACAGCTGCATGCGCCAACACTGGCCCGGTGCGATGCCTTCGAGTGCGCGTGTCCCCCAGCGGCCAAGCAAAAAGTTGCGATCCGCTGGCTGCTTCTGGCGACACCCGCTTTTGCCCCACATGAAAACACATAAAAATTCTCAGCGCGGTGCAAAGCAGCGCGGCATGCTGCTCATTGAAGTGCTTGTTGCACTGTTGCTCTTCGTACTCGGTATTCTTGGGCTGGTCGGCGCAATGGGGTACACCCAAGCCGCACAGACCGACGCGCGATTTCGCTCTGACGCCGCCAAGTTGGCAGGCGACATTGTGCAAAACATCAGACTCAATGCAGACCGCAACGGCACTGCCGTCGCCTTTACCGACTCGCTGAAGTCCTTTGAACATCAGCCAAGTGGCAGTAGTTGCGCTTTCTCTGGCGCGGCATCCGCGCAGCCTGCAGTAACTGCGTGGGTGGCTGCAGCCAGCACCACAGCTGCAACACTTCTGCCCGGCGCTACCACTGCCATGCAACAAATTATTGTTGACATTTCTGCTACAGGGCCAAACAAGGTTGCCGTTACGTTGTGCTGGAAAGCGCCCAAAGACCTTGTCGCGCGCAAGCACGTTTACTCCGCCTACATCAATGAAAACTTTAACTAACCGCGTTCGGCTAGTGCCGCACCGCTTGCGTGGCAACGTCAGCGGCATGACGCTTATTGAGCTGCTAGTCGGTATGGTGCTGGCGTTGTTTTTGGTGGCCGCTATCTACCAGGTGCTGTCGATTTGGGACTCACGTCGGCGCACCATCACAGGCGTTAGCAGCGCGCAAATCACCGGCGGCATCGGCGTTTTTGAGCTTGAGCGTGACCTTCAGCTGGGCGGCATGGGTTTTGGTAACGCCAGTGAAAATACGCTGGGCTGCACGGTTAGCGCCAACAACAGCAGTTTGTCGCCCAGTGCGTACACCTTCACGATGGCCCCAATTGAAATCGTTGATGGTGCCAGCGGTGCGCCAGATGTTGTGCGTGTGCTTTACGGTAACTCTGCCTACGTCGTCAATATTCAAAAGCTCAACAGTTCCACTGCAGGTAGCAAAACGCTTCAGTTTCGAGCCGGGTTCAATGCGGGCGACTTGATGGTAGTTGCGTCCGGCACCACTACGCCAGCCTGCGAGCTGTTTCAAGTTACTGGCAATGCGGCTGGTGACGCCAACACTGTGGAGCATGGCACTGCCAATTTCACCAATTTTTACACTGCCTCATCGGCAACGGCGACCTTCAATGTTGCGGTGCCTGCCAACACTCACACAACGGGCGAGGTCTACAACATGGGTCCAGCGCCTCAGCTTGCGCAGTGGAGCGTCGGCACGGGTGACCTGTTGACCCGTCAAAACACCCTTGTGCAGGCGGCTTCGTTTGAAGTAACTGACGGCATCGTCAACCTACAAGCGCAATACGGCATTGATGCTGACAACAGCGGAAAAATCGAAGCATCTGAATGGGTTAACACTGCTCCTGCAGCGGGCGAATGGAAAAAGCTACTTGCCGTACGCGTAGCTATTTTGGCGCGCAGTGGGCAATTTGAAAGAGATCAAGTTACTACTGCGGCCCCAAAGTGGGCGGGGGGCGATTTCACCATGACAAATCTTGACGGCACAGCGGGCAACACCACGCCGGCTGCTGCAGTCAACAACTGGAAGAACTACCGCTACCGCGTTTACGAGTCCATCGTGCCACTGCGCAACATGTTGTGGGGATTCAAATCATGAGAGTCAACATGAAAACAAGCAGCAGCCCTAAAAGGTTTGCTCACCGGCCGCAGCGCCGGCAGCAGCAAGGCGTGGTCCTCATCATCGCCATCCTCGCGATTGTGGCCATGACTTTTGCCATATTTGCCATGCTGCGTTCCACGTCGGGCAACCTGGCCATAGCTGGCAATTTGGGTTTTAAGCAAAACGCAACGTCTGCCGGAGACTTAGGCGTAGAAACGGCTCGGCAATGGCTCACGGCGCAAACGCCTTCGGCGCTGGCTGCCGACCAGCCAAGTGAAGGCTACTTTTCAACGTGGGCCCCAACCTTCGACCCGTTCACACACACCTGGACCAGTGCTGCTTCCAAATCTGCTACCAGCGACGACGGTGCGGGCAACGAGGTGCTGTATGTCATTCATCGTTTGTGCGCAACCACGGGTTCATTCGCTGCAACCGGCCAAGAATGTGTGCGCCCTTCAAGCCTGAGTGCGAGCGGGTCGTCGATTGGCTCAGGCGGCGGTGGCGCCGGCGGCGGCATTGCTGTTGCTAAATCAATGCCTTATTTCCGTGTCACTGCGCAAGTTAAGGGGCCTCGCAACACCTTGAGCTACGTGCAGGTCATCATGTATTGAAGCAGGAAAAGAATATGTTAAAAAAATCTACTAAACATTCACTCATTCGCACTGCACTGCTTCTAGGCTGCGGCGCGGTGGCAAGCTTCAATATCGCCAATGCGCAACTGACTGATATCGCCAGCCGGCCCATTTCGTCCTTGCCGACTGCAGATGTAAAAGCCAACATCATGCTGTTGATGGACACATCGACTTCGATGGGTTTTACGCACATGCCCGACCAGATGGAAGACCCCATCCCCAAGCTGCCCATGGGTTACAAAAACCCAATATGTAATTCGGTGTACTACAACAGGAGCACGACCTATCAATTGCCAAAAGGCGCGAACGGGGTTAGCTTGCCTGTTCCCAGCTTCAGCAATGCTGAATACAACTATTACCTTAACCCAGCCGTTAAAGTCGATCTGGCCTCCAACTTTCGGGCTTACGACTCAGCAACACGGGCTAACTCCGATCCCACCGCAATAGACGCGCCACAATCCGCTTACTATTTCACTTATGTCGGCACTGAGCCACTGAGTTACGCCAACAATCCGTGCAAGCAGGCAGATAACAGCTTGCCCGGAGTGGCCGACAACTTTTCAACAGCTGGCGGCGGAGTGTGGCGGAAAGTCATCGTAGGCGCGGGCACCGGCATTTTGCGCGCGCCAGCCAGTAATCCTTCTGGTGCCCAAACAACAGATGAGCGCGAAAATTTTGCTATCTGGTACGCCTACTACCGTACGCGCTTGCTGCTGACCAAGAGCAGCCTAAGCCTGGCGTTCGCTCCGGTTACAGACCGTTTTCGTGTTGGGTTTATTACATCCAACCCAGGCACACCTGTAGCAGCGGCCAAGTTCAATGCGTTGAGCGACTTCACCCCGGCGAACAAATTGGCTTGGTATTCGAAAGTGTTTTCGCAAGTTGCAGGCGGGTCTTCACCCATGCGTGAAGGTTTGGCGCGCGTTGGCCGCTATTACGGCGGCAAAAGCGACGGCATTAATGCGGGTATGGGCGCTGACCCCGTACAGTTCGCGTGTCAGAAAAACTTTTCGTTGATGACGACCGATGGCTACTGGAATACTGCGGCTGAAACCGCCGGGCCGGTTGGTCTTGACGGCACCACTTTGGTCGGCCAGCAAGATGGCAATGCCAGTATTACTCCACGCCCGCTGTGGGACACCGGCAGCACTGGCCTGCGTGCCATCACGGATAAATCCAGCACACAAAGCTACGCCAATTGCAATGGCGGCTACGCATTGCTTACTACGTCGCAGACCAGCCAAACCATCAATCGCATTTTGCAGTCGACCGCGCAAACCTTGCAGGTTAGTCAGCAAAATTTACAAAGCACAGCTCAAAACCTGGCTAGCACCACGAAGACTTTTATCACCACCGAGCAGCAGAGGCAATTCACTTCGCAAACCGTTGAAAGTACGAACATTAAATTGCAGAGTACCAACCAAATTTTGCGCTCAACAATTCAGTATCCGTATACCGATACGCCAATTGGGTTCACGCAGAGCAACTATCAAACAACGATCAGCACGCTGCAGAATCGCCGCAGTACGGTGCAAAACTTGCGGTCAACATCGCAAAACGTCGCAACGACCCGTCAGCAAACTCGTTTCACCAGTCAGGTCGTGCAATCTACGGCTTACCAGACTTTTTCGACTTCGCAGATCGTGCGCTCGACCATTCAAAATTTGCAGTCGACTTCGCAATTGCGGCAGTCAACCAACCAAACCGTGCAGTTCACGTCTAGCCCACGGCAAAGCACCGTACAAAATCTTCAGTCCACCAGCCGAACTGTGCAAACTAGGAAAAGCACGTTGCAGAGCTTCTCTTACTCGGCGGTTAACGAGCAAAGCACACCGTCGGGAAATTGCATCCCAGTTGCCAACCAAACCAGCTGCTACACCGTGCCAACCGGCCCAACCCTGTCAGCCTCTTGTACGCCTGAATCCGCCAATTCAGGCAATCAGTGGACGCAAACGACCTGTTCGGTGACGCCCGTATCAAGCTGCTCTGCGGCTGAGGCATTTTCTTGCTCTGCAGTAACTACCACCAAGGTGCCGGTAGCTACTTGTTCGCCCGCCGCAGCCAGTTCCAGCAATTCATTTACCACCACAACCTGCCCCGCGCCGGAGGTGACGACCAATGTTGCCGTTCAAAGTTGCACTGCCAGCGGGCCGACTATTGGCAACGACTACAAGACCATTACTTGCCCAGCGCCATTGACTGAAACCACGGGGGTAGCAAGCTGTACAGCTAGCAGCGCAACCTTGGGTAACGGCTGGACAACCACGACCTGCCCCGCTGCGGTGGTAACAACGAACGTGCCTGTTGCCAGTTGCACGGCCAGCAGCGCCAATTCCGGCAATGCGTGGACAACCACAACTTGTCCTGCGCCTGTCACCACCACAAATGTGCCTGTGGCCACATGTACTGCCAGCAGCGCTAACGTTGGCAATTCATTTGTCACCACTACCTGCCCAGCCGCAGTAGTCACAACGAACGTTGCAGTCGCAAGCTGCTCTGCCAGCGGTGCGAGTTCCGGAAATAACTTTACTACCACTACCTGCCCATCGCCCATTACCACTGGCCCAACTATCGGTGCTTGCGTTGCGGGCTCATCGGGGGGGTTGACCACCACCTGCGGCTCACAGCCCATTAGCAGCAGTGTGGCGGCATCGAGTTGTACCGCCACTGGGCCAACTTCTGGAAACGGATGGATGAACACTACCTGCCCGGCACCCGTTACCAATGGGCCGACTGCTGGCGTAGCTTGCACTCCTGGCACAGTCGCTGGCCTGACCACAACCTGTGGCTTTACCAGTCCCGTAACAGCAGGTGTAGCAAGCTGTACCGCGGCTACAGCGAACTCATCTAACAGCTGGACAGAAACGACCTGCCCAGGGCCGGTTACCACCACCAACGTGCCTGTAAACACTTGCACGGCCAGTGGGCCCACTTCTAGCAACTCCTGGGTGACGACTACCTGCCCTCCGGCAAATGTCACGACTAACGAGCCCATACTTGCAGCCTGCGTACCCAGCGGCCCAACTGCTGGCAACAACCGCACCACCACTACATGCCCTGGTGCAGTCACGACTGGTCCAACGGTGGGTGCCTGTACCCCCGCTGCTGCGACTGTTTTCAACAGTTTCACGGCCACGATTTGCGGCACGCAGGGCACAGTGACCAGCGTGGTCACGGCTTGCGTGCCCAGCGCACCAGGCGCTGTGAATGTGGTGACTTGCGCTGCACCAGCCGCACCGAGCACTGGCTTTACAAATGGCCCGTGCGTTAACGCGGCACCTGGCCCCGGCAACAGTTATACCGGTCGGGTGTGTGCGACACCGGTTACCACCACCTTGCAGCCAGCGGCGACCTGCACCAACGGTAACGCAGGCACCAGCCCAAATTGGATTGCGACAACAGCGTGCTCAGCCAACGCGACGGTCAATGTGCCTGTCGCCAGTTGCACGCCAGTGGGCACGCCTAACGCTGGCAATAACTTCACAACGACCACTTGCCCTGCCGCAATAGTTACTACTAATGCGCCGGTTTCTGTGTGCAACGCTTCGGGTCCTACATCGGGCAACGGCTGGAAGACAACTACGTGCCCCGCTCCTATTACAACCAATACTCCTGTGGCGAGCTGCACGCCAAGCGGGCCGGGGCCAGGTAATTTCTACACGACCACCACTTGCCCAGTGCCAACGTCTGTGACGGTCGCGGGCATCTGCGCGGCCAGCCTCGCTACGTCAGCTAACAGTTGGACCACCACTACCTGCCCCGCACCTGTAATAACGACGAACGTTCCCGTGGCCACCTGCAGCGCCAGCGGTCCCAATGCTGGCAACGCGTTTACCACCACAAGCTGCCCGTCAGCGGTTGTGACCACGAACGTGCCGGTGGCAAACTGCACACCAAGCGGCCCGAACGCCGGCAACAGCTTTACCACCACCACTTGTTCGACCAACAACAGCTCGGTGGGTATCGCTGCAGCGTCTTGCGTGCCGCAAAGCAAACTACCAGCAAATTTGTTTACGCAAATCAGTTGTACCCCGGTCAATACCGGGCCAATCGTCGTAGCTGCATGCACGCCGGGCATTGGCCCGAATGCGGTCGTGACAAGCTGCGCACCCGACACCACCACCACGTTTGTAGCAACCGCCTCTTGCATAGATGCGACGCCTAGCGCCGCTAACGGCTTCCAGGCAATTACTTGCAACACGGTCAACACTGCGCCTCCAGTGCCCATTACGTCTTGCGTGCCCTCCGCTGGTAGCTCAGCCAATAGCTTCCTGACCACTTCTTGCACGTCGGTACTTTCCGAAAAACTGCAGGTAACCACCAGCACGATTAACTCAACTGACACCCTGAGCGGCTCTTCAACTGTTGCTAGCAGTACGCCTGTGGTGACTCCAGGCACCCCACAAGACGTCGACGGCATGTGCTACACGCCAGGTATTACGGCGGCCAAACCGCTCTTGCCGGCGGTGAACCCCTACAGGCCTACTTCTGCTCAAGTACCAACATTGGCAGGGTGCACTGCGTGGCCATGCACAGCTGACTCAGCGCTGGTATCCGGCGGCTCAAGCAATTCGCTGGCTGACGTTGCGCAGTATTACTACGTCAATGATTTGCGGCCTGATTTTGCCAATATTGTCAAAGGCGTAGGTAGCGGGGTTGAAGACGACACTGCAACGCACCAGCACATGACCACATTTGGTCTGGGCCTAGGGGTGTCTGGCACGCTGGGCTATCAACCCAACTATCGCACGGCCGCTACTGGCGCATTTGCAGACGTCCGGGCGGGTACCCGTGACTGGCCCGTTTGGCCGAACCCTGCGGTTAACTATTCTGCTGACCCGAATTTGTACAACGATCCGAAGTCTATTGACGATTTCTGGCACGCATCGGTTAACGGTCGCGGGCGCTACTTCAGTGCTGCGAATCCTGACGATGTGGTGCAAGGCTTGGGTTCAGCTCTGACCAGTATTGACGCATCAGCCGGTGCCGGCGGTGGCGCGGCTTTGTCAACCGCCTTGCCTGTTGTGGGTGACAACTTTGCCTTTGTGACTCGCTATGCCACTCAAGAGTGGACAGGTGATGTGCTCGCCAGAACCATTGACCTGGCCACGGGCGCTCTGTCAACCAGCGCAACTTGGTCGGCACAGGCCAAGCTGGATGCGGCTACCGGTCAAGCATGCGACAACCGCAAAATCTACACCCGTCGTAGCGGTGGAACCAATGGCTTGGCAAACTTCACCTGGAACACCAAGACCTGTGATTCATCAATGCTGCCGACTGGTGCGGCTGAGACGGGTTTGACCGCCACTGAGCAAGCCAACTTTGGCGCCTCAGCCGTGCTTGACCTGGCCCAGTACGCCGCCATGACTGACGGCAGCACCAGCACCGTAGACCAGCGCGGTTTGGCCGCAGGGGCCAATCTGGTCAACTATGTGCGAGGGCAGCGGGGTCTTGAGGGCTTTACTGCAAACACCAACAAGCTGTACCGCGAGCGTACACACGTGTTGGCAGACATTATTGGCTCGGTAGCGACTTTGGTCAGGCCACCCAGCGCCGAGTATGCAGATGCGGGTTACAGCGCGTTTAAAACCGCTAACGCCAGCCGCGCACCCATGCTTTACGTGGGCTCGAACGGCGGCATGTTGCACGCCATTAACGCACCGCTTAAAACTGCCGACACCAACTTTGCAAATGCTGGTGAAGAAGCTTGGGCTTATGTGCCTAACGTGCTTTTCAAAGACTTGTATCGCTTGGCCGACACCGATTACAAAGTCAAGCACCGCTACTTTGTTGATGGCACGCCGTCAACAGGTGATGTGTTTGACAGCGCAGCTGGTGTCTGGAAGACCATTCTTGTCGGCGGGTTAAATGCTGGCGGAAAAGGCTATTACGCACTGGACGTGACCGACCCGGCAACGCCTAAGTCGTTGTGGGAATTCAATGTGGGCGCTTGCAATACAGCTGGCGGAGACTGCGATCTTGGTTTGACCTTTGGTCGGCCGGTAATCACCAAGCTGCTTGATGGCACATGGGTGGTTATGGTGACGTCAGGCTACAACAACGTTAGCCCTGGCGATGGCAAAGGCTACTTGTACGTAATTAACGCCATCACTGGCGCGGTCATCAGCAAGCTGGATACCGGTGTGGGTTCAAGCACGAGCCCAGCTGGCTTGCGCGACGTAAACAACTACGTAGCGAACGGCGCGCTCGACAACACGACGCTGCGCGTTTACGGCGGTGACTTGCTTGGCAATGTGTGGCGCTTTGATGTGAATGACAACATCCTGCCCGCGGGAAAAGAAGCGACACGGGTTGGTACGGCAAAAGACCCGTCTGGCAACGTGCAGCCAATCACTACTCGAGTGCAGCTGGCTGAAGTAAATGGGCGAACCATGATCTTTGCTGCAACGGGCAAGTTTATGGGCACGTCAGACACTGAATCAACTCAGGTGCAGTCGGTATACGGTTTTAAGGATACACCGGGTGAGTCAGTTGTTTATGCCGATTTGCGCGGCTCATTGAGCTCGATTGCACTTACGAATACAGGAACCGTGCGGATTGCAGCCTGCACCAGCGGCACAACAAGCTGCGTTGTGAACGAAGCCGCGCCGGGCTGGGTGCTCGATTTGCCGGACAGCGGAGAACGCGTCAATATCGACCCCGTTGTAAATGGCACTGATCTTGTGTTTGTCAGCAACACACCCGGTAACTCGGCGTGCTCAGCCGGCGGCAAGAGCCGATTGAACTTTGTTAGCCTGTTGTCAGGACTTGCGCCGGATGGAAGTACTGGTGGAGTTGTATCGAGTCCCGAAATTGATTCGATTGCTGTGGGTTTGAATATTCTGATATTGCCGGGCAGCAGTGGTACAACTGCCGGTGACGGCAAGGGGATCGCGATCGTGACAGGCGCTCCTGGCACAACCACAAAGATCGAGTTGCCGCCAACGATACCCAAACCTCTAGGCAAACGCGTTAGCTGGCGCGAAATTAAAAAATAAAGCCGGTATGTAAAATCCACTAAAGGCCCTTGTGTGCTGGTCACGCAAGGGCTTTGATGCTTTTTAGGGAGTAACTTTTTGAAGGTCAGTCACGCTGCCATTGCCTCTGTTGCGCTGCACGCAGTGCTGGCGGGCAGTGTGCTGTATTCACCTGGGCCTGACTTGTCTAAGCGCGTTAGCCCACCATCGTCGTCTTTGCAGGCGCGGTTGTTAACCTATCAAATTTCTACGCCTGAGAGTCAGCTGGCACCTCCGCAAGTGGCCAACGCCATGGCGTCGACTCCAAGCGAGCCTGTCTTGGCTGCAGACACCCGCCAAGCTGTTCAAACCGCTAAGCCTGACACCGAATCTAAAGTAGCAGTGGCACCTGCGCCCAGTGCGGCCAGCCCGCTGACGCCGGCCACCACTAAAAGCACCGGGACGTCGGGCACCGCTATTTTTGAAAGCGCTGCGCTTGATGCGTCTCCCGCGCTGCAGTCAGACATCACGATTGAATACCCACTGTCTGCCAACAACCGCGAAGGCGTGGTGTCGCTGGCGATTACTGTGGCTGCTGATGGCAAGGTTGAAAGCGTGGTGGTGTTGAAAGCATTGCCGCCCGGGTTTTTCGAAGCGGCTGCCATCAAGGGTTTTCAAAATGCCCGGTTTTCAGCGGGCACCATTGCAGGCATAGGCGTCAAAAGCCGGCTGGTGGTGGAGGTAGATTTCACGCCCATAAATCGGGGCGGCGGCGTGTCGGGGCAGCGAAATTAGTTGTTCCTGTGTGTTCTACACGATTGGGTAGGTTGTTCAGAACCCAGTTGCGCGGCCCGAACCAGAGCCTGTCAAGCGACCACGTTCCGGCAGCTCTCAGCGCTCTTTCACGTACGGTCTGCCCAGCGCTTTCGGTGCGACTGCACGGCCAACAAAACCTGCCAGCAGCACCACCGTCATGACATACGGCAGTGCCTGAATCAATTGAACCGGCACTTCGCCACCTCCCAGTGCGGCGGGCAGCTTGACGCCTTGCATGCGAATGGCGAACGCATCCAAAAAGCCAAACAACAGGCACGCCACCAGCGCCTTGACGGGGTGCCAGCGGCCAAAAATAAGCGCGGCCAGCGCCATAAAACCGCGCCCGGCGGTCATGTTGCTGGAGAACATGGCGCTTTGCCCCAGCACCAGATAAGCCCCGGCCAGCCCGCACAACACCCCGTTAAGCGTCAGGGCGGCATAGCGCAGGCGCTGCACCGACACACCTGCGGCGTCGACCATTTGCGGGTTTTCGCCCACGGCGCGTAACCGCAATCCAAAGCGGGTGCGAAACACCAGAGCCCACACTGCGGGCACTAACGCCAACGCCAAATAAACCATCGCGTTGTGGCGCAGCAAGCCGTCACTCAGCACCACGCCAACGACCGGCACGCCGCGCACTGCATCGGCCACCCCCGGCAGCAGCGGCCCAAACCGAACCGTATTGGGCAACTGCGGCGTTTGCCCGCCTTGGGCAAACAGCGCAATGCCAATCACTACCGTCATACCTGCGGCAATGATGTTGATGGCTACGCCCGACACGACCTGATCGCCCCGGTGGCTGACGCAGGCCAGCCCGTGAACCCAAGACAGCAGCACTGCCACGCTCATGGCCGCCAACAGCGCCAAAACAATAGAGCCAGACAGCGCACCCACGGCGCCCGCAGCAAACGCGCCGAAAAGCATTTTTCCTTCCAAGCCAATATCGACCACGCCTGAGCGTTCGGCAAGCAAGCCCGCCAGTGCACACAAAATCAGCGGCGTCGACACACGCAGGGTCGACGCCAGCATGCCGGCAATCAGGCTTTCATCCATGGCTGGCCTGTTTGGATGGGTTGCTTGGGCTGAACACTCGGATAACAGCCGCCACAACGCGAGCCAGCCAAGGCGCAATCACGTACACCATGGCGCCTGAAAAAAGCACGATAAAACCTTGCAACATCACTACCATGTCGCGGCTAAAGCCGCGCACTTCAAAAGCCACTTCAGCGCCACCTTGAAACAACGCGCCAAACAGCACGCTGGCCAGCACAATGCCAACCGGATGGTTTCGCCCCATCAGCGCCACGGCAATGCCGGTAAAGCCCGCACCGGCCACAAATTCAAGCAGCAGCTTGCCGCTAACGCCTGCAATCTCATTCATGCCGACAAGCCCCGCCAGCGCACCCGACAGCGCCATGGCAATAACTACCTGGTGCCTGGCATTGATGCCCGCATAAGTGGCTGCACCTGCGCTGGAACCCACCGCACGCAGGCGGTAGCCAGAGCGGGTGCGCCACAAATACAGGTATACCCCCAGCGCCGCCAGCAAAGCCAAAAACAAACTGATATTGAGTGGTGAGCTGGGCCAATCAATGCCAACGCCCGCCAAAAAATCTTTCATCGAAGCCAACTTGGCAGAAGGCGCAAACGGCACGCTTTCAACCGACAT
>JANOWB010000442.1:0-11732 GCA_031417695.1 Polaromonas sp. | reverse complement strand
GTACCGCACGCTGGGCACACCAGCGCCTTTTTGGCAGCACTCCACTGCGCCTGCGCACCACACGCCGGGCACGGGAACAGGTGCTGGGCAATAAAGTCAGGCACAGGCAGCAGGGCTCAAGTCAACAAACAAGTGTTAACTTTTTAGAAATTCGTCAATCGCGCTGCGGCTAACGCGCCACGTGGTGCCGATTTTTTTGCCCTTCAAGTCGCCGGCCTCCAGGGTCGCTATGACATCGGCCTCAGTCACGCCCAACAGCTCACCGGCCTGCGCGGGGCTAAGCAGCTGCAGCGTTGCGGGAGCAGCGGCAGGCGTTGCGCTAGCCGCAGCAGGGGTGGGTTGCGCGCCCAGTATGCCGCCCGGTTGCTGCGCCATTTGGTTGGCCATGGCAAACCCCATCGCCATCTCGGCCGCCGCTCCGCCCGCACCGCCTTGTCCTTTGCCCATGCCTTCGGCCATCTGGAATTTGACGTAATCGTTCAGGTTGCCCACCGCGCCCATGCTGGAGCGCTTGTCAATCGCGGCCTCGACCTCGGGCGGCACCGACACGTTTTCAATCACAAACGATGTCATCTCTATGCCGTATTTGCTGCCAAGTGCGGGGTTAATCAGCGGCAGCAGTGCGTCGCCCAGTTCCGAATACCGAGAGGCCACGTCGAGCGCGGGCACTTTGGCCTCAGCCAACGCTTCTGAGAACACAGAAACCAAACGCGAGCGCATGGTGTCGGCAAATTCCTCGAGCCGAAAATGAAAGTCGGTTCCGGCAACTTCTTTTAAAAATAATTTTGGCTCAATGATCCGAAAATCATAGGTACCAAACGCACGCAAGCGGACGATGCCAAAGTCCGCGTCGCGCATCATTACCGGGTTGGCCGTACCCCATTTGTTGCCGGTAAAAAGCCGCGTCGTGACATAAAAAACATCCGCCTTAAAAGGCGTTTCCAAACCGTATTTCCAGCCCTTCAGGGTGCTGAGTACTGGAATGTTGTCGGTTGTCAGCGTGTGCTTGCCGCTCTGATAAGCATCGCCGTATTGGCCCAGGTACATGAACTGCGCCATTTGCGATTCGCGCACGATCAGCTGGGCGCCTTTTTTGATTTCGCGGTCTTGGTCAGGCCAGCGATAACTCAGGGTATCGCGCGAGTCGTCATTGAACTCAATGATCTCAATCAATTCGCCGCGGATGAAGTCCAGTAAGCCCATGATATTTTTCCCGGTTAACGTTTTTTAAGAAAAAAGAAAAGCACTACCGATGCCAACAAACCCTTTTGCATGTTAGCCCACACGCAGCTCAATACGGCCGCTATGGGTGTGCGAGTAAAGGCTTCAGCGCCGGCGTTTTAGTGGTTGTTTGGGTAAAAAATTGACACTGAATACTACTTAAATAGGCTTGAAAGCTAATAGATACGGGCGCAAACAGCTATATATTACATAGCATTTATTTGCGCAGCTTACCGTCCCGCCCAATGATGGTCACGTCAACCGCAGGCTCCACGCGGCGCTGGCTTGCCGAGTAATTGATGATGTGGTCGCCCAAGTCAAACCGCCCCAGTGATTGCAAGGTGTTCAGCACCCGTTCGCGGCTGGGGTTCTGGCCTGAACGGCGCAAGGCCTCGACCAACACCTTGGCCGTCATGTAGCCCTCCAGGCCTGCAAAATTTATCTTCTGATCAGGCGCCAGTTTTTTGATGTCGCTTTGATACTCGCGAACAATCTGGCGATTGTTTGAATACGGGTAAGGCACCGCTTGCGAAAACACAACACCAGCAGCTTCTTGCTCACCAATTTTCTTGACCAGTGATTCCCAGTTATTGATGCTAAAGGTATAGCGGGTAACGCCCTTGCCGGTTGCCTCCAGCAGCGAACGCATTGCTAGTGGAAACGTAGGCCCCACGGCAAAGGTAAACACAGCATCGGCCTTTAGCAGCGCAACCTTGGCAGCCGCCTGTTTGACGAGCTGCACCTGCGCATCTTCTGCGGGATTGATGTCAAAGCCGACCGCGCCAGCGTAGTCAAGGCCGGCGTCTTTGATGATTTTTTCAAAAACAGGTGCAAACAGCGGGCCTTGTGAGGTGTTGTAGTAAAAATAAGCCACCCGCTTTTGCCCCACAGCTTTTATCTGGCGCGCCAGCGCGGCAATTTCGTCTTCGTAGGTTGAGCGCAATGAAAACACGTTGGCGCCCGACAGTACTTTGGCGTCGCCGGTGAACGGCCCCACCACTGCAATCGGCGCAGTGGTCAACAGCCCTTCTTTAATCAGCCCCGCCGTACCAGGCGTGCCTTGCGGCGAAACCAGCGCCAGCACTTTGTCTTTTTCAATGAGTTCGATAGCGCTGGTAATCACCATCGGCGGCTTGAACTCATCGTCTCTAAAAATCACGCGCAGCTTTTGGCCGTTAATCCCGCCTGCGTCGTTAATCCGCTTGATGTACAGATCGAACCCATCTGCTGCCGCTATCGTGCTTGGCGATGAGATGGGGCTTTTCAGTGACCCCAACCTGCCAATCAGCAGCTCGGCGGCCGCTGCATTAAAACTGGCCACAACGCCGCACGCGCTGGCCGCAAAAACTAACTTGAGTAGAAACTTTGAATGCATTGGAGCGGTGACCTCTCATGATTAAGTTGCAGCACCCAAGCCGACATGGGCCAGGCGGTGGAATGTAAAACCCGATGAAATTGTAGGGAACGCTTACCTTTTTTACTCAAAATCCGACATTTAGTAAGGCTATAGCCCAATAAAGACGGGCGCGAGCAGCTACTGAATCCATAGTGACCGGGAACAAACTGCATAAATTAACCGTGTTTTTAACCGCCTGACAAGTTTTTTTCGTCGCGTTTAACCCCATCGCCCCCGCTGCTTCGTTTAAGTCAACTCCAGACCTTTTTTACCTGCCAGCTTAACTAACCTATGGAGTCGACATGAAGGCACACCCATTTGCTAAACGATCACGCCCTGCAGCTAAAGCTGCGTTGCTGGCCGCCCTTTGCCTTTTTGCTTTGGCTAGCCTGCCTGCACGGGCAGTGGGCCGACTGGCAGACATCACGGTGATAGACCGCAACACTGGCGCATCGCTGCCCGTGTACAGCCACCGCGGTGAATACTGGGTAGCGGGCACGCCGGGCGCCCGGTATGCGGTAGCGGTGCAAAGCCGACATGGGCAACGCCTGCTGGCCGTGCCCGCGGTAGACGGTATTAATGTTTTGAGCGGTCAAACCGCTGCGTGGAATCAAACCGGCTACGTTTTTACCGGTTACAGCAACTACCAAATTACGGGCTGGCGCAAAAGCAATTCGGAGGTAGCGGCGTTTGAATTTTCATCGCTCGGCGACTCATACGCTGGCCTGACCGGCAGACCCGCCAACGTCGGCGTGATTGGCGTGGCGCTGTTTAAAGAAAAGCAGGTGCCCGTGAGCCGAGACGACCAAGAATTCAGTAAAAACGAAGGCGCCTGGCCGTCGGGCCGATCAAAGTCGATTGCCAGCCCAACCCCCGAGCCTGCCCCTGCGCCCGCTCCGGCGGCCGCCAGTCGCAACGCCGACCGCGCCAGCAACGAAGCTGCTGAAAGCGCCAGCCCCGGCAATTCGTCCAGCGCCAACGAGAGCGCCCGCCGCAGCGCACCGCAAGCTGCGGCCAAATTAGGCACCGCTCACGGCCAGCGCGAAAGTTCAGTCGTCAGCCAAACCGCATTTGAGCGCCAGCAGACGCAGCCCGACGAGGTGGTACTGATCCGCTACGACAGCCGCGCCAACCTGGTGGCGCTGGGCGTGATTCGCGTGCCGCCGGTTTTGCCCACGCCTAACGCGTTTCCTGATTCAGCTACCGCCTATGTGCCAGACCCGTCGCAGCGCCGCTATTGAAACGATGCAGTCTGCATAATGCGCTACATGCCGATTGCAGCGCCGCCGATTGACCTTCTTGAACCCAGTGACCACGCGCTGATGCAGCTGTACGCCAGCGGCTCAGCGTCGGCTTTCGACACGCTGTACACCCGCCATTCGGTGGGTGTATGGCGCTACGTTTTTAGAAGCGTTCGGGACACCGCGGTAGCTGACGATTTACTGCAAGACGTGTGGTTTGCGGTAGCCCGGCAGGCCAGCGCCTACCAACCGCAAGCGCGCTTTAAAACCTGGCTGTTTACGTTGGCGCATAACCGAAAAGTTGACTACTTTCGCACCGCCAAACACCACGCCAGTCTGGACGAAACGAATGCCGATGACACCACGCTGGCCGACACGCTGGCGGCCGATTCGGGTTTTGGCCCAGTGCGGCAATTGCAAACGCGTGAGCAAGGCGCTGCGCTGATAGCTGCGGTTGAGCAGCTGCCGCCCGAGCAGCGTGACGCCTTTTTACTGCAAGCCGAAGGCGACATGTCGGTAGAGGAAATCGCGGTTGCCTGTGGTGTTAATTTTGAAACGGCAAAAAGTCGCCTGCGTTACGCGCGCAGCCGCTTGCGCCAATTGCTGGAGGACTTCGCATGCTAGAGCCGCACAAGCCCGACCGCCCGGACGACCTCAAGCAACGCTACCTGCAGGCCAGCGCTGAGCAAGCCATTGGCCCCAGCGAAAAGGTGCGCCGCGCCGCGCTTGCCCATGCCCAAGCAGTGGCTGCTGGTACGGCAAATGAGGTGACGATGCAGTTGCCTCAAGTGGCTGCCAATCGATCGCGCTGGAACACGCCGTTGGTGGCCAGCCTGGCGATTGCCAGCATTAGCGCGCTGCTGGCATTGCAATTTGACCGCGGCGAGCCTGCTGACAAACAAGTCGTGCTGGGTACGCCGTCTGTGACGGCGCGCAGCGAATCAGCCTCGGCTACCGTGCCTTCCGCACCTGCGCCCGTACCTGCACAAGCGTTGCCACCCCAAACAACGGCTGAGATACCGCCACAGCCTGCAGCCGCGTTGCCTGCATCTGCATCGCCTGAATCCGCATCGCCAGCACCCGCATCACCGGCGCGCGCGTTGCCCGCACCATCGCAAGTTACGCCGACCAAAAGCGAGCCCGCAGCCAAGCGAGCCACGCCGCCAGACGCATCGATTGCGCAGCCTGCCGCGCCGGCCCCGGCCCCAACCCCAGCGCCTGAACCAGCAAGCACCGCTGCCAAAAGCACTGTATCTGCCGATAAGGTTGAGCAAGCGACTGCAAAGCCCGGCGCTGCTGGCTTGGCCAGTGGCTCAGAAAACATGACGGCCGATCGTGCCGCTTCAGGCCGCCTTGCCGCACCGCAAAGCAAAGCAGTCCCCAGCCTGGACGCCGAGCGCAGCGGGCAAGCCAGCGCACGCAGCGATTCCAGCTCGGCCGAAGCCCCCGCAGCCATGCGGAGCCGCCCGGCAGTGGCAGCCCAGGCCCAGGCCCCTGCTCCAGCCCCGGCTCCAATCTCTGCTCCAGCCGTACCCGCACCCGCTCCCGGAGCAGCCCCTGCGGTACCACCGCTTGACGCAGGCGCCGCGCTGCGCGAAGCCGCTCGCACCGGCCAGTCAGGGGCGCTTGCGCAAGCCTTGCAAGTTGTTAGCGCCGCGCAGCTCAACAGCACTGACGGCGCAGGCCGCACGGCGCTCATGCTGGCAACAATAGGCGGCCATGTCGAGGCGGTTCAGCGCCTGGTCAATGCTGGCGCCAATATCGAACTGAAAGATGCCAACGGCCAGACCGCTGCGCAAACGGCCAAGCGCCTGGGTTACAGGCAGATCGAAAGTATTCTCAAAGGCTCTTGAAGCTCATTTTCAAGATTGAAAACGGGGTTTAGCCCAATAAATACGGGCGCAAGCAGCTATTAACTGCATAGCAATTTAAAGCAGCTCCGCGCCCTGCAGCCTTGAAAGTAAAGCTGCCATCAAGACGCAGCGCCTACTTGGCAGCAACGGCCGCCGCACCGGCCATGGCCACTACTTCGTCTTGCGCCGCCAGTACGCCAGACACGCCAATTGCGCCAATGATTTTCCCGTCCAGCACAATCGGTACGCCGCCTTGCAAAGCGGTTGCGCCCTTCACGCTCAAAATTCGCAGCCCAGCGCCGCCTGCGGCCAGGCCGTCTTCCAGCGACTTGCTTGGCCGGCGAAACGCAGCTGCCGTGGTGGCCTTGCCCGTGGCAATGTCGATGCTGGCGGTTTGCGCATCCAGGCGCTGCAGCGCCACCAAATGTCCGCCGTTGTCAACAATCGAAATAACTACTGCCCAATTGTTTTTACGCGCTTCAGCTTCAGCGGCCACCATGGCTTTTTTTGCTTGTTCGATGGTAATCGGCGCGCCATAAGGGGCGGGCCCAGGCGCAGTTTGCGCAAAAGCGGTGGTGGCAACAAAGCTGGCAGCCAAGGCGATAGTGGCAAGGAGTGTTCGTGAGGTTGTCATGGTTGTCTTTGTAATAAAAATGTTGATAAGTCACATGTCAGGGTCTTTGGGCATTACCTTACAGCCAAGCAGAAAAACCGAGTAAATAATGACACAGTCGCCGCTTATTGATAGAGTGAAAACCATGAACATCCAACAGCTGAACTTAACTGGTCTTTACCGCTACTTATTGCTCATTACTTGCCTAGCCGCCATGCCCCACCCCGCCCAAGCCATTGACGAGCCCACCTACACCGTGGTGCAAAAAACTGACGTGTTTGAAGTGCGGCAGTACGCGCCTTACCTTGTGGCAGAGGTCGTCGTGCCCGGCCCGGCTAGCGAGGCGGGCAGCCAGGGTTTCAGTTTGCTGGGCGGCTATATTTTTGGCAAAAACAAGGGTGAACGTAAGCTTGAGATGACCGCGCCCGTCACGCAAGCTGCCGTTGCGCCTGCTCCGCCCGTCAAGCTGGAGATGACCGCGCCAGTAACGCAGGCCGCTGCGCCTGGCGGGTTTGTAGTGCAGTTCGTTATGCCCAAAGGCTACACACTGGCCACCCTGCCCGAGCCGCTGGATGCGCGGGTCAAACTGCGCGAAGTGCCCGGCAGTCGGCTGGCGGTGATTCAGTTTTCAGGCAGCTGGTCGCAAAGCACCTACCAGGAACAACTGCAAAAACTGCGCAGCGCTTTAAGCGCCGCTGCAATAGCGACAACAGGCGAGCCAGTATCGTCACGCTACAACAGCCCGTTTTCACTGCCGTTTTTGCGGCGAAATGAGATTTGGCTCACCTTGGTTTGAGGCAGTAACGCTTGTATTGCTGCCCTATGTGCTATTGATTAAATAGCTGCTCGCGCCCGTATTTATTGGGCTGTGAAAAATTCTATGCCTTACTTTGCGCCTTTTTGGGCCGTTTTGGTAGGTTTTTGCTCGACTTAAAGCAGCCCCGCAGCGTTGCCTACTCATGTGAGCACTTTGAGGCAAGCTAGCAGCACCCAGTTACAAATTGAGTAACACACTGGTGCACAAAATTCAGATAATTTAGTGGAAAAGTACTCGCGTTACGGTGGCGCGATAGGCCTCAATACTCACATGATCCAAGAATCTTGCGTAAAAAATACGGTGCAGACTACGCCGACAGCTGATCAACTGGCCGACAAGCGTTTACCGCCAGACATCAAAGGTTTGGAGAGCGCTGCCAACCCCGGTACCGAGCCAATTCCAACCGCGGGCACCACCAGTAGTCACCGTGCCGCATCGAGTACAGCCTTGTTCACCTCTGCACTGCTTGCCGCTTGTGGCGGAGGTGGCGGCGCGGCAGGCGGTGCCAGCAGCACGGGCGCTGCAGAAGCGCCAGGTTTGGCGCCGGTAGGTAGCGTTCAGCCGTCAGTCTCGGCGCCTGCAACGCCACCTTCGAGTCAAACTCCCGCTCCCAGCGCCCCTGCACCCAACCCCGCCCCAACGCCAGTTGCATCCGCACCAGGCTTTAACAACTTTCCGTCAGCGGCCGACGACGCACAAGCCGCTCGGTTTTTGCTGCAAAGTCAATTTTCAATCAGCGAACCCGAGCTTTCTGCCGTGCGGAGCAAAACCTTCGCGGCATACCTGCAACAGCAATTTGCCAAGCCTGCCGGGCAACTCGGTTGGGACTGGCTTGAATCCCGGGGTTATTCAACCGAGGACAAATACGGCTACGTGTACACCGCCTGGCCAGCCGACTTCATGCTCTGGAACCAGTTGATGTCAGCGCCAGACGCTATGCGAAAACGCTGCGCACTGGCGTTGTCAGAATTTTTTGTGGTGTCGATGCAAGGCACCACGGCTGGTTTTTTGTGGCGCGGCCATGCATTTACCCACTACTGGGATTTGCTTTGCGGCAACGCCTTTGGCAACTTCAGGCAACTGCTTGAAGACGTCACGCTTAGCGCTGCCATGGGACATTTTTTAAACACCAAAGGCAATTTAAAAGAAGACGGCAAGGGCCGGCAAGCCGATGAAAACTACGCACGCGAGGTGATGCAGCTTTTCACGATTGGGCTGAATAAACTGAACCTTGATGGCACTGACCAGCTTGACGCCAACGGCAAACCCATACCCACCTATGGCTTAAACGACGTCACCAATTTGGCGCGGGTGTTCACGGGTTATGACCTTGATAACGCTCAAGGAAAAAACAGCGTTAACATCATTGATGCCGCCGGGCGCGTCACTGGCAACAAGGTCGACTCAAAAGAGTCGGTACGCCGACCGATGCTGCTAGACGATGCCAAACATTCGACCTTAGCGGTCAGTTTTTTAGGCACCACGATAGCAGCCGGAACGCCGGGATCCGCTGCGCTAAAAACTGCTTTAGACACGCTTTTTAACCACCCCAATACAGGTCCATTTTTCGCCAAGCAAATGATTCAGCGGTTGGTCACCAGCAGCCCAAGCCCCGCTTACGTTGCACGGGTCGCCAGCGCCTTTAACAGCAACGGCGCATCGGTTCGCGGCGACATGAAAGCCGTTTGGACCGCGGTGTTTTTAGACGACGAAGCGCGCGGCCCGCAGGGGTTGACCAGCCCCAGCTTTGGCAAATTGCGTGAACCCATGCTGCGTTTTATTCAATGGGGCAGAACCTTCGGCATGCAATCGGGGCAAGGGTCGTGGAAGGTATTTGACACATCCGCGCCAGACCGCTTGGGCCAGGCGCCGCTGCGTGCACCGTCGGTGTTTAATTTTTTCAGGCCGGGTTACGTGCCGCCTAATACCGCTCTGGCTGCCAGCAAAACGCCAGCGCCTGAATTTCAAATGGTCAACGAGCTATCGGTTTGCAACTACTTGAATTTCATGACCATAGTGATCAACTGGCAGGGCTTGCCGGTGTATGACGCGGACAAAAGATACATTGATAAAGCCGTTGAGACTTTTGATATTTCAGTCAACTATGCGCAGGAATTAGCTGTCGCCACGGATGCGACCAAACTTGTCAGTCGGTTGAATTTGCTGCTTTGCGCAAGCCAGCTTCCGCCAGCCACGCAAGAGTTGATGGTGCAGGCGCTGAATGCAACACCCTTGTCGGCGGACAGCCTTCCCGCACAGAAATCTTCACGGGTTAAGGGCGCCATTTTTATGGTGCTTGCGGCGAATGAATATCTGATCCAAAAATAACCAGCTGGCATGTCATTGATGAATTCATCAGATAACAATTCCACGCCCAAGCACCCGTCGCGCAGGCAATTTTTGCAGCAATCGGCCAAGGCAGCTTTTGCGGGTGCGGGGCTGCCGGTAGCGCTCAATTTGGCTGCGATTGGCCAGGCTGCCGCCTTTAACGCCAGCGATTACCGGGCGCTGGTGTGCATTTTTCTTGGCGGCGGAAACGATCAAGACAACACGGTTGTCAACTACGACACAGACAGCTACAACGCCTACAAAGCCGCGCGCGAGCCAATCGCGCTAGACCGACAAGCAATTTTGCCGCTCGGCGGCGTGCTTGATGGCTCGACACGCCAGTACGGATTGCACCCGGCAATGACGGGCATTCAAAAACTGTACCAGTCGGGCAACGCAGGCATAGTGTTAAACGTTGGCCCGCTGGTAGTACCGCTTAATAAAGCCCAGTACCTTGACCGCAGCGGCAAGTACCCATTGCCGCCGCAACTGTTTTCACACAACGACCAGGCGGCGGTTTGGCAATGTGGTGAGCCTGAGGGTGCCACGGTCGGCTGGGGCGGTCGCTTTGGCGATTTGGCGTTGCCCGGCAATTCAAACTCGTCCACTTTTACGTGTATCTCATTGACCGGCAACACCGCTTTTCTGGCCGGTAAGTCAGCAGTGATGTACCAGGGCAGTGCCAGCACAGGATCGGTCAGAATCAGCGCCGCCTACGACCCATCGTTTAACTCGACAGCTATCGCATCAGCGGTGTCCAAGCTGATTCAGCAGCCAAGCGCCCACTTACTGGAGAATGAATACAGCAAGGTTACCAAGCGTGCAATGGCCGCTGAAGCGGCCGTGACGCGCGCCATTTCTACCGGCGACTCTACCAACTCCAGAGACGCCAGCGGCAACTCGACCAACCCCAAATTTGCGCCTTTCACCAGCGCGGTAATGCAAAACAACGAGCTTGCTTCCGCACTAGAAATGGTGGCGCGAATCATTGCTGGGCGAAATTCGCTGGGGCCCAAACGGCAGGTGTTTTATATCTCGGCTGGTGGCTTTGACCTGCACGACAACCTCATTGCCGGACAGCAGAAAAACATGCAGAACTTAAGCCGGGCATTAACCGCGTTTTATGACACCACCAAGCTGCTGGGCATTGATGGCAGCGTGACTGCTTTCACGGCGTCAGATTTTGGCCGCACGCTTAGCTCAAACGGTGATGGCTCTGACCACGGCTGGGGCGGGCACCATTTGGTGGTGGGCGGCGCGGTAGATGGCGGCAAAATTTACGGTTACGCGCCCCCGGTGTCTGCCGGAAATTTGCCTGATGGTGTTGACGCCTGGCAGGTCGGTCAAGGCCGGCTGCTGCCCACCACTTCAGTCGACCAATACGCGGCTACGCTGGGCAAATGGTTTGGTGCAGAAGACGCTGAGCTGAGCAGCATTTTCCCGAACTTGAAAAACTTTTACGGGCAAACTCAAAGCGGCATCACTTACCCGCGCACGCTGAATTTCATGAAGCCAAGCTGAACCGCGAAGCCAGGCAGTTTTTACCCAGCGCTGACGCTGTGTCAATTGCGTGAGATTGAAACTTTTCCGCGATTAAAAACTGACGTTGTTGCGACCCTTCAGGGCAAGCATCTGGCGTGCTTCGTCGGGTGTGGCAACTGCAAGGCTCAGGCCTTCAATCAAGCTGCGCACCCGAGTTACCTGCGCTGCGTTCGACTTGGCGAATTCGCCAGGGCCGTCCCACAAAGAGTCTTCCAGCCCCACGCGTACATGGCCACCAAGGGCGAGCGACTGCGCAGCAACCGGCATCTGGTTGCGCCCTGCCCCTATCACCGACCAGATGTAGTCGTTACCAAACAGGCGGTCCGCTGTGCGGCGCATGTGGGCCACGTCTTCAGGGTGCGGGCCGATGCCGCCCAGCAGACCGAAGACCGACTGAATCAAAAACGGCGGTTTGATCAAACCGCGTTCAATAAAGTGGGCAGCCGTGTACAAATGACCAATGTCATAGCACTCAATTTCAAAACGCGTGCCGTTGTTGGCGCAAGTTTCTAGAATATGCGCGATGTCTTTGAAGGTGTTTTTAAACACCCGGTCGTCGCTGTTGGCTAGGTACGGTTGCTCCCAGGCGTGTTTGAACTCTTTAAAACGGCTGAGCATGGGGTACAGCCCCATGTTCATCGAACCCATGTTCAGTGATGCAACTTCGGGTTTGAAAGTAGCCACCGGCACTAGGCGCTCAGCCACCAGCATGGTGGGCGCG
>JANOWB010000441.1:0-6364 GCA_031417695.1 Polaromonas sp. | reverse complement strand
AGCAGCAGCGACGAAAACAGTTTTTTCAAATGCATGGTGATGTCATCTATCAATTGAACGGTCTTTAACCTGCCAGGCCCGCATACACGTTTTGCACATCGTCGTTGGCATCAATCGCCGCCAAAAACGCTTCGACTTCGTTCATGTCCGCCGCGCTCAAAGTCGCTGGGTCAATCGGGTTTTTAGCCTTGTAGCCCAGCTTGGCTGACAGCACGGTAAAGCCGTGCGCGGGCAGGGCGCGGCTGACCAGGTCAAGGTCGGCGTGGTCAGTCAGGAAAAGGGTGTGGCCGTCTTCTTCGCCCGGCTCAAAATCTTGCGCGCCCGCTTCAATTGCCGCGGTTTCGGCGTCAGCGCCGGGCGCAGTCGGCTCGGCTTCAATCATGCCGACATGGTCAAAGTCCCACGACACCGAACCGCTGGTGCCCAGTTGCCCTTTGCGAAACAGCACCCGCATTTCAGACGCGGTGCGGTTGTGGTTATCGGTCAGGCATTCCACCATCAGCGGCACGCGGTGCGGCGCAAAGCCTTCGTAAATGACATGCTCAAAATGCACGGCATCGGTGCCGGTGCCTGAGCCTTTTTTAATTGCGCGGTCTAGCGTGTCTTTGGGCATGCTGACCTTGCGCGCCTGCTCCACCACCAAGCGCAGTTTGGCGTTACCCGCAGGGTCAGCCCCAGCGCGCGCCGCCACCATAATTTCTTTGGCCAGCTTGCCAAAAATCCGGCCCCTGGCATTGGCTGCCAGCTCTTTGCCCTTTGCTTTCCATTGCGCGCCCATGATGTGGTGTCCTTGTTGTTTTAACTACTTTGAAGTTTAGTGGAATGTTGCTGTGCGACCGAACTTGCTTAGTTTGACCTGGGCTTCAACACATCACTTGTAGTCGGGTAGAGCGTGCAGCGGAATGTCGTGCGCCAACGCCAGTGTTGCCAAATCGGCGCAGTTTTGGCGTTTGAAATACTTGCTTAAGCGTAGCTGGGTAACGGGTGCAAACATGTCTTTTGGGTTGGCCAATGCAATGTTTGCTGCGGCGCAAAGTCGCACGGCAAAGTGTGGCTCTAGCGCGGCAACTGCAACGCGGCCGCCCAAGCATGCGTAAATTTGGTAGCCCGCATGCCCACCGCCGACGGCTGCGCCCGGCAACGTCAAGCCCCAAGCGCGGGGGAGAGCCAAATAGCCGGCCGCACCGCTTAGCGCGACTTCAGTGAACAAGCCTTTGCCTTTGGTGGCGCGTTGCATCAACACGCTCAGTACCGCCTCGCTCGCCATCACTGAGCCGCCCATGTCGGCGTACAAGGTTGGCGGCAAGTCGAGCCCGGTGACCAAACCCTGCTCAGCCAGATAAGTCAAATCATGGCCCGGCTCTTCAGCCCGTTCGCCCACCCCGCCGACGATGGCGACCTGACACAACTGCGGGTGCAGCTTTTGCAGCGCGTTGAAATTTAAACCCAGCTTGGCCAAAGCAGACGGGCGAAATGAAGTCAGCAGTACGTCGGCTTTGGCGAGTGCCTTGTGCAGCCTGGCTTGGCCCGCTGGGATTTTCAGGTCTGCTTCGCTCACACGTACGCCGCTGTGCAACGCCGCATAAGCGGGCGGGTTGTAAAGCCGCATCGGGTCGCCAGAGGGCGGCTCGAACTTGGCGCAACTGGCGCCCATTTGCTGGCAGCGCATTAGCGCTGCTGGGCCGGGCAGATTCAGTGCCAGGCTGACGATACGCATGCCTTTCAATGGGCGCAGCGCGGGTGTTTTTGGAGTTGTCATGTGCTATTTATTTAAGAGCTGCTCGCGCCCGTATTTATTGGGCTATAGGCAAAATGTATACCCATTTTGAGCTATTTTCAGCTGTTTTAGCGTGTTTGCGGCGTTTAAATCGTTTAAAAGGTTTAGAGCGTCTAAAGCGGCAAACCCACGTAGTTTTCTGCCAGCGCTGTAGACGCAGCACTTGACCGCACGAGGTAGTCCAGCTCGGCTTCCTGCATTTTTTGGCCAAACGCGTCGGTGTCGGGAAAGCGGTGCATCAAGCTGGTCAGTGACCACGCAAATCGCTCGGCCTTCCACACCCGGCTGAGGGCGCGCTGCGAGTAGCCGTCAATGCCTGCGCTGGATTTTTCAGCATAAAAATCAATCAACGCATCAGACAAATACTTCACGTCAGACGCTGCCAGGTTCAACCCCTTGGCGCCTGTGGGCGGCACGATGTGCGCCGCATCACCGGCTAAAAACAAGCGGCCAAAGCGCATGGGCTCGGCCACAAAGCTGCGCAGCGGTGCAATGCTTTTTTCAATGGAGGGGCCGGTAACGATGCGCTCGGCCAGCTCGGGGTCAAGCCGGGCGCGCAGCTCGTCCCAAAAGGCAGCGTCTGTCCACTGCTCAACTTTGTCTGTCATGGGGCACTGCACGTAGTAGCGGCTGCGCGTCATGCTGCGCATTGAGCAAAGCGAAAAGCCGCGCGGGCTGTTGCCATACACAATCGCGTGGGTAGACACGGGCGGCACATCAGCCAGCACGCCCAGCCAGCCAAACGGGTAGACCCGTTCAAACTGTTCAATAGCGCTTTTCGGCACGCTGGCGCGGCACACACCGTGAAAGCCGTCGCAGCCCGCGATGAAGTCGCAAGCCAATTCATGGTGCTGCCCGTCTTTAACGTAACGCACCTTTGGCTGGGCCGAGTCGAAGTCAACCACTTCGACGTCACTCGCGCCGTACACCGTGGTTAAGCCCAGTGCCGCTCGGGCGGCCATCAGGTCATGCGTGACTTCGGTTTGGCCGTAGGCGGTGACCACTTTGCCTCCCGTGAGGCCGGCAACGTCAATGCTGTGGCGGGCGTTTTTAAACACCAGCTCAATCGCGTGATGCACAACGCCTTCAGACTGCAAACGCGCGCCGGCGCCAACGCTGTGCAGCATGTCAACTGTGCCTTGCTCCAAAATGCCCGCGCGTATGCGTTGCAAAACGTAGTCGGCGCTTTGCCGCTCAATAATGATGTTGTCGATGCCCGCCTTGTGCAGCAGCGCGCCCAGCAGCAAGCCCGCCGGGCCGGCGCCGATGATGGCGACTTGGGTATGCATACGGATTGCTCTTTCTGTTTTTTAAAGCGCTTTTTGTGCGGTGTTGGTTGGCAGTGGAGGCAAGTTAAAAATCAATACTTGCGAAAGTAATACCAATCAGTCACAATAAATACTATTCGGTAAGATTTCCACCGGTTACTAGCAACAGCCATTCAAAAGTAAAAGGGACACATCATGAACGCACAGTCAATCAACCGCCGCCAATTCGCGCAGCACGCTAGCGGTGCTGTTTTGCTGGCGCACAGCGCGCTGGCCCTTGCTCAATCACCACCGCGCGCAGTTGCCGCAAAAGCGCCCACGGAGCTCGGTGCATTCGGCAGCGGTGCGCCGTGGCAATTGATGGGAACTGGTGCGTTGCGATTTTTCGGCTTCAAAGCGTACGACGCTCATTTGTGGAACAGCGGCCCGGCTGCTGCTGGGGCAAATCCGTTCACTGCCAAGGGCCTGTATGCGCTGGAAATTGTATACAACACAGGCATCAAGGCAGAGGAAATTGTCAATGTTTCGCTGGTTGAAATGGCGCGCTTGCGCAAGCTGAGCGAAGCGCAAGTCAAGTCCTGGACGCTTGAGATGCAGCGCACTTTCCCGTCGGTGGTAACGGGAGACCGACTAACCGGGTTGCACGTCCCCAAAGTGGGCACGCGTTTCTTTTTTAACTCGCGTTTGATCTCTGAAATCAACGACCCAGCTTTCGGCGATGCGTTTTTTGCAATCTGGCTCGACGAAGGCACCAAGCGCGCCGACTTGCGCAAGCAGTTGCTTGGCCAAACGACCGCAGCGCCTGCTGCAGCGCCAACCAACAATTGATGCGTCTGCATTGGTTTAAACGCCAAGGTATTGCTGCAGCAATTCTGGCTGCGCATTGAGTGCGGCAGACGCGCCTTCAAACACCACTTCACCTTTGACCAAAATCACATTGCGGTCAGTGGTTTGCGTGACATGTTTGTGGTTTTTGTCGACGATGACGGTGCTGATGCCGGTGCCTTTGATTAACTGACAAATTCGCCAGATGTCGCGTGCAATCAGCGGGGCCAAGCCTTCGGTGGCTTCGTCGAGGATAAGCACATCTGGGTTGGTCATCAGCGCGCGGCCGATGGTCAGCATTTGCTGCTCGCCACCGCTGAGCTGCTGGCCGCCGTGGTTTAAACGCTCTTTTAATCGGGGGAAGGTGTGGAGCACACGGTCATAGGTCCAGTCGCGCTGGCCGCGTGTCCCGGCACGCGCCGCCATCTTCAGATTTTCAGTAACGCTCAGGTTGCCGAAAATGCCGCGGCCCTCGGGTACGTACGCAATACCGAGCTGCGCAATTTCATAAGGGGCGCGGCCGGTCATGGGTTTGCCCGCAATCTCAATAGAGCCGCCGCGCGGTTTGACCAAGCCCATGATGCTTTTGAGCAGCGTGCTTTTGCCCATGCCGTTGCGGCCCATCAGGCCAATGGTCTCGCCGCGCGCAACGGTGAAATTAACGCCGCGCAGGATGTGGCTGGCGCCGTAGTAGGTTTGCAAGCCTTGGGCGTTGATGAGGAGGTCTTGTGCCATCAGTGCTCCTCACCTAGATAAGCCGCTTGCACGCCGGCATCCGAACGAATCTCTGCGGGCGTTCCGCTGGCAATCACTTGGCCATTGACCATCACAGTCAGTTTGTCGGCCAATGCAAAAACCGCGTCCATGTCATGCTCCACCAGCAAAATACCGTGGTCTTTTTTAATCGCCAGCAGCAGCGCCACCATGCGTTCGGCCTCGACCGCGCCCATGCCTGCCAGTGGCTCGTCGAGCAAAATGACTTGCGGTTCTGTAGCCAAAGTCATGGCGATTTCCAGCTGGCGCTGCTCGCCGTGGCTGATGGTGCCAGCGATGCTTTTAACCCGATTCTGTAAGCCAGATAGCTCTATAGCCCTTTCAATACGGGCGCGAGTAGCTATGAAATTTGATGCGTTGCTGAGCCACCTGTGAGCCTGCGGCGCGCGTGACTGGGCAGCCAGGTGCACGTTGTCCCATACGGTGAACGGCAAAAAGATATTGGTCTTTTGGTAGCTTCGGCCCAAGCCCTGGCGCGAGATTTTCTCAGGCGTCCAGCCTGTGATGTCTGTGTTGCCCAGCGTAACTGTGCCTGAAGTTGGTGGCAGGTCACCCGACAACAAATTGGTCAGTGTTGATTTGCCCGCACCGTTAGGGCCAATCACCGCGTGGATGTGGTTGCGCTGCAGATCGATTGAGACGTTGTCAACCGCAGCCAGGCCGCCGAAGCGTTTAGTGATATCTTTCGCGCTGAGCAGGATATCACTCATCGGAAGCCTCTTCTACCCTGTTCCGCTTCATGAACTTCTCAACCAAACCCAAGATACCGCGCGGCGCAAACACCACCAGCAGCACGATAAAAAGCCCCATCCACAACTGCCAGTGCTTGCCCAAATTCACCTTGCCCAAAGTGGTAGTGAAGGTCGGCAAGTCTTTGAAAACATGCAGCAAATACTCAAACGCAAACGCGCCCACAATCGCGCCCGCAAAGTTGCCCATGCCGCCCAAAATCACCATCATGATGGCGTGCGCGCTCATGTGAAAACCCATCAATTCAGGGTTGATGTAACCCGTTTGTGCGCCCCACAAATAACCTGCCAGCCCGGCCAGTGCGCCCGCTACCGTGAACGCTGCCAGCTTGTAGCCAAATACGCCATAGCCCATCGCGCGCATGCGGTGCTCGTTCACTCGAATGCCACTTAACGTGCGGCCAAACGGGCTGAACAGCAGCCGACGCAGAAAAACATACGTGACGATCAGTGCAGCCAAAGTGAAAAAATAAAGAACGCGTTTGTTGTCGAGGTCAAAAGGCATCCAGCCAAAAATGGCTGCACTGGGTTTGAAGTTGATGTACAGCCCATCGGAGCCGCCAAGTGCTTTGTTGTCAAAAAACAAGTAATACACCATTTGCGCAAACGCCATGGTGACCATGATGAAGTAAATGCCGTGCGTGCGGACGACAAAAAACCCAATGATGAGTGCAGCCAAGCCGGATGCCAGCACAGCCACGGGCAGCGTCCACCACAGACTGGCAGCCTCACCCTGCGGTGTGAGAAAAGCCAGCGCATAACCCGCCAGCCCAAAGTAAGCCGCGTGGCCAAGCGACACCAGCCCAGTCACGCCTTGCAGCAAGTCCAGGCTCATGGCGAAAATCGCCATGATCATCATGCGCGTGACCATCTCGGTGTAAAAAGGCGTGCCCACGAAAGGGAAGGCGAGCAGGGCGACCAGGCCCATGCCCAATACAAGCTTGATGCTGACCGGGAGCACCTCGAGGTTG
>JANOWB010000440.1:0-2873 GCA_031417695.1 Polaromonas sp. | reverse complement strand
GCCGCTTTAATGCGTAACTGGATGGTGCGCACGCCCCAGCTTAAAAGGCGCTCAACCCAAGCGGCGGTGTGCACAACCGGGTAAAAGCCGATCGGGTGGATGACGGGGGCGAAATTGGGTTTCATGGGGCGTGCCAAAAGGGAACACCTACCGTTGGCGTAGAAGCCTGAGCCGCCGACCGCTCGGGCATGGGGGTGGACTCATACGCAGCTCGCCCCGCCGCAACACCGTCGGCAAAGGCCTTGGCCATGCGCACAGGGTCGCCGGCTTGCGCCACCGCGGTGTTCAACAGCACAGCATCAAAGCCCAGCTCCATCACCGCAGCGGCGTGAGACGGCCGGCCCAGCCCCGCGTCAACAATCAACACGGCATCAGGCAGGCGGCGGCGCATTGTCTCCAGCGCATACGGGTTAAGCGGGCCGCGGCCGGTGCCAATCGGCGCCGCCCAAGGCATGATGGCCGCGCAGCCTGTGTCCCGCAACTTTTGCGCAATGACCAAATCGTCTGTGGTGTAGGCAAACACAGCGAAGCCTTCTTTGGCGAGTAGCGTTGCAGCTTCAAGCGTGGCGTGTGTGTCGGGTTGCAACGTGTAGTCGTCGCCAATCACTTCGAGTTTGATCCACGTCGTGCCAAAAATCTCGCGCGCCATGTGCGCCAGCGTGATCGCTTCTTGCGCGGTGTGGCAGCCTGCGGTGTTCGGCAAGATGTACGTCTTCATGGCTTGAATCCGCTGCCAAAAACTGGTGCCGCCGCCGCCTTCAGGCTGCAGGCGGCGCAGGCCGACGGTGAGGACTTGCGTGCCGCTGCTTGCTACAGCGTCGCTCAAAATTTGGGGCGATGGGTAGTGGGAAGTGCCTAGGAATAAACGGCTTGAAAGGCTGGTTCCTGCGACTGTGAAATTTGACATGTCAACCCCCCGTTATTGGTGTGACGATGTCGATTCGGTCGCCGTTTTGAAACATGCGCTCTGGCCACTGTGGGCGCGATACAAAGGTGTTGTTGATGGCGCAGGCGAAGGCTGTCTCAAGCTTGTAACCACGGGCCAACAGCAAGGCTTGCAGCGTCATTGCTTCAACGATTACACGTTCACCATTCATTGAGATGTCAATCATCATGCAGCAATTTTCCTTGCAAATCATCGACCAGCGCAGGTGCACACAAATAGCCATGCCGGTACAAGCCGTTGATGTGCCACACGCCACCTAATTGCTCAACTGTAGGCCGATGGTCGTCCAGCGCTGGGCGCAGCGCAGCAGACATGCGCAAAATACGCGCCTCACCAAAGGCAGGGTGCAGGCTGTGCAGCGCACTGGCCAATTCAAGTACCGAACGCACCGTGACGGGGCCTGTGTCCTCCGATTCCAGCTCGGTTGCGCCGACAACAAACTCACTGTTCGGACGGGGCGCTACGTACAGCTGGTAACGCGGGTGCATCAAGCGCACGGGGCGCTGCAGTGTGATGCCTTTGCATTCAACCCGCAGCACCTCGCCGCGTACACCACGCAGTTTCGGTAAAGCTAACTTGCTGCCGACGCCACGTGCGTCGACCACCACATCGAACGCATGCTTTTGGCCGGCACAAACGATAGCCTTCTGTTCAAGCGCTTCAACAGCCTGCTCTTCATGCCACTGCACACCCAGCCGATCAACCTCCGTCGCCAGCGCCGCCATCAGCTGGTCGTTGGCCAGTTGCCCTTCGCCCGCCAGAAACAAACCGCCACTAAAGCGACCAGCCAATGTGGGCTCGACCTGCGCAAGCACTGCTGCATCAAGCGTTTGCACCTGCGCTTTGCACGCCTCGGGCAACTTGTGGTGTAACAGGCGGCTGAAATGCTCAAGCGACGCACCGTCTTGTGTGTGGGCCACCACAACCGTGCCGTCTTGCCTGAAGTAAACCGGTGTGGTCATTTCCGCCAGCCACTGCGGCCACAGCGCTAAAGACCGCTGCCCCAATTCAAACACCGCATCATCAGACACAGCCAGCTCAGCCAGCGGCGACAGCATAGCAGCAGCAGTTTGTGACGCGCTGGTCAAGTCATCACGGTGCTTGGCATCAAACAAGCTGACACGGCAGCCCGCCAAAGCCAGCCGCCAAGCCAGCAGACGACCCGCCACGCCTGCGCCTGCTATGCCGATGTGAGGTTTTGTCATGATGCGTTGCTCCCTCTCCCTTTGGGAAAGGGTTGGGGTGAGGGCCAGCGATGCAGAAAAGAAGGTAGTGTCATTTCAATCTTGGCACGGGGAGCCCTCACCTTAATCCTCTCCCAGAGGGAGAGGAGACCAGACGGAGCAAAAGATCAAGAATAAATCTCGCTCCCGCCCTCGCGAAATTCTTTCGCCTTGACTTGCAGATCATTGTCGATCTGTTTGATAGCAATCACGCTGGGGGTAGTAGTCAAGGTTGTCGTCGATGGGTTAAGCCGCGCAAACTCTCGTACCTCTTGCGAGATTTTCATTGAGCAAAACTTCGGCCCACACATCGAGCAGAAATGCGCCACCTTGGCATTTTCTTTGGGCAGTGTTTCATCGTGGTATTTCATTGCCGTGTCCGGATCAATCGCCAGGCGGAACTGGTCTTCCCACCTAAATTCAAAACGCGCCTTGCTCACCGCGTTGTCCCACATCTGCGCACCCGGGTAGCCCTTGGCCAAATCACCTGCATGCGCGGCGATCTTGTAGGCAATCAGGCCCTGCTTCACGTCATCACGGTTCGGCAAACCAAGGTGTTCTTTCGGCGTCACGTAGCACAGCATGGCCACGCCGTACCAGCCGATGTTGGCTGCACCCATGGCAGACGAAATATGGTCATAGCCCGGTGAAATGTCTGTAATCAAAGGCCCGAGGGTATAAAACGGCGCTTCAAAACACGCTTC
>JANOWB010000439.1:0-3991 GCA_031417695.1 Polaromonas sp. | reverse complement strand
TTGATCATCACGTCGCCGACCTGTGGGCTCAAGCGCAGCAGTGTGTGCAATGCCAGAGGCACGCCGTTAAAGTTTTGCAAACCCTTGTCGACCCCGCCCATGCGCGAGCCGCGCCCCCCGGCCAGAATGACGGCGGTAATGGCTTCAATGTGCAGTGGGGGTTTGATGTCAGTAAGCAATGGACAGCCTTGTAAGTGATAAACAATTTTTCGACGGTCCGCCCCTAGAAAAATTAGCCCCCTCGGGGGGCAGCGTATTACACGAAGTGAAAAGCGTGGGGGTCATATTTCTAGCCACCTATGTAACTCATTTCGACGCGCTTTTTTCCGTCGCCAATCTGCGTGTCTGCTGGCATCGCCGCCCGCAGTTCTGAATAGCGGTCATCGCGTTTGTGCCAAATGTTGCCGACGGCGTTGGCTATCTGGCCATCACTGAACTCACCGCGAAGCAGGGCGCGCAAGTCGTGGCCTTGACTTGCGAAGAGGCATAAAAACAGCTTGCCTTCAGTCGACAGACGCGCCCGGTTGCAGTCGCGGCAAAAGGCTTGCGTGACGCTGCTGATGACGCCGATTTCACCGCCACCATCCGCGTAGCGCCAGCGCTCCGCGGTTTCGCCGAGGTAGTTTGGGTCAATCGCAGCAATGGGAAATTCAGCGTTGATCAGTTCAATCAGTTGTTTGGAAGGCAACACCTCGTCCATGCGCCAGCCGTTGGTCGCGCCCACGTCCATGTATTCAATAAAGCGCAGCACATTGCCTGAATGGCGAAAGTGCCTGGCCATTGGCAAAATTTCCTGGTCGTTCGTGCCGCGTTTGACGACCATGTTGATCTTGATCGGCAGCAAGCCGACTTTGTTCGCCACTTCAATGCCACGCAGCACATCAGCTACCGGAAAGTCCACATCGTTCATCTTGCGAAAAATCGCGTCGTCCATCGCGTCCAAACTGACCGTGACGCGCTGCAAGCCCGCATCTTTCAGCGACTGCGCTTTTTTGGCCAACAGCGATGCGTTGGTCGTCAGTGTGATGTCCAGCGGCTTGCCAGCCACCGTGGTCATTTTGGCCAGCATCTCAATCAGCACTTCAAGGTTTTTACGCAGCAGCGGCTCACCGCCGGTGATGCGAATTTTCTCGACCCCATGCGCGACAAAAACGCGTGCTAGCCGCGCAATCTCTTCAAAGCTTAGGAGCGATGTTTGCGGCAGGTACGCGTAGTCTTTGTTGAACACTTCACTCGGCATGCAGTAGCTGCACCTGAAGTTGCAGCGGTCGGTGACGCTGATGCGCAGGTCACGCAAGGGGCGGGCGAGGGTGTCAGTTAGCAGGCCTGCGGCCGGGAAGGGCTGCGTTGCCAAGTCACTCACCAGTTTGCTGGCCAGCTGATTGACGATGGGAATGATGCGCGAAGTCATTGATGCTGAGTGTTAACTGCTGAGCTTACGCCAATGC
The DNA here is from genome assembly GCA_031417695.1 of Polaromonas sp. Taxonomy (GTDB): domain Bacteria; phylum Pseudomonadota; class Gammaproteobacteria; order Burkholderiales; family Burkholderiaceae_C; genus Polaromonas. Next base: position 2,543 of record JANOWB010000439.1, on the reverse strand, counting down.
CGAAGCAATGTAGGTCTGCGCAAAGTCATTGCCTTTGTACAGCAACGGCAAGTTCATCGACTTGGCCAGCGCGTAGGCGCAGCAGTCGCCAAAGTTCAGTGCAGCTGGGTGGCGGCCTTTGCCGTATTGGGTGAAGGCGGCGAGAGCTAATGTGGCTTGCGATGGAGTGAAGGGTTCAATCTGAATTTGGTAGGTCTGCAGAGCTTCATCGACCCTGGCTTGTATATTCCGATTCAAAGCGACCATGCCCAGCTCAAGCCGAGTGGGCGCGCTCATCACCAGTTGCGCACCTTTAGTTAACACCGATTCAAACTGCTCGTACCCAGCTTCACCCAGGCAGCAAGCCAGCACAGCTGAGGTGTCTACCACCAGTCGGTCGAAAGCGGCGGTCAACCGAAATGACCATGTTCGTTGTAGCCAATAATTTCGTTATCGGTGCGCGGGTCATGCGCCATTTCACGCTTGATGTTTGCTCGAATCGCGTTCATGGCTGCCATTTTTTCCTCAGGCGTCGTTGCCTTTGGCGTCTGTGCCAGTTTGGCGTCACGGTAGGCCTGCAAGGCCACAATGACTTGCTTGTTAACGGAGCGCTGATTGGCCGCCGCATCGGCTTTCAAGAATGCTTGAAGGTCGTCTGGCAGCTCTCTGACGGTCATGGTGCTCATGGCTTATTCCTTTGCATGCTGAATGATGTCATTATGCAATCATTTTGGATGCGTAGTCAAACGCAACGCGCCCCATCCACCTCAATACACACGCCGCTGATGAAGTCCGCGTCGTCGCTGGCCAGGTACAACGCGGCGTTGGCCACGTCCAGCGCGGTTGAAAAGCGCCCCAGCGGGATGCTGCTTCTGAACTTGGCCAAGCGCGACTCATCCATCGGCCCACCTGCAAACTCGGCCGACAAACCCGTTTCAGGGTTAAACACGGGGTTGATGCAGTTGACCCGAATGTTGTCTGGCCCCAGCTCTGCCGCTAGCGATTTAGATGTGGTGATCACCGCACCCTTGCTGCCGTTGTACCAGGTCAAGCCCGGGCGAGGGCGCACGCCAGCGGTTGACGCAATGTTGATAAAACTGCCACCGCCATTGGTTTTAAAGTGCGGCACAGCGTGAATGGTGCTGAGGTAAATGCTTTTAACGTTGATGGCATAGCACTTGTCAAAGTCGTCTTCGCTCACGTCCAGCGCGGGCTGGTTTCGATGCGTCCAGCCCGCGTTGTTGACCATCACGTCAAGCTTGCCGTGGCGTTCAATTGCAGCTTCAACCAGCGCTTTGACTTGCGCTGAATTCGTCACATCGGCCTGAAAAAACGAACCCACGCCGCCCGCTTTGACGATTGCAGCTACTACCGCTTCTCCCATTTCAATATTGATGTCGTTAACGATGACTTGCGCTCCCTCAGCCGCCAGCCGCCGCGCAATGCCCTCACCAATGCCGCCGCCAGAGCCGGTGATGATGATCGATTTGTTTTTTAGTCTCATGATGTTTTTTTAGTGCGCTATTAAATCAGGAGCTGCTAGCGCCCGTGTATGCTGGTTTTTGAGTATTTATGGCATTACTCCCTCTCCCTCCGGGAGAGGGCAGGGGTGAGGGCAGGTGTGGAGACACTGCCGGTATCGTCCGTGCCCCCATCCCTATCCTCCCCCGCAAGGGGAAGGAGTAATGCGGTTTCAATCATCAAAATCGATCAGGCTCAAAGTCTATATCTGAACTGCTCAACCCCTTGGCAATGCCGCGATACGCAGACGTGGGCAGCGCGGTTGGCAGATCAGACGGATTGCCCCGCTTCACCCGGGCGCGCAACTGCAAGCCGTCTTTAAATTTAGGCCCCTGGATTAGCAGCCAATCTTTGGGGTTGGTAATTGGAGGCTGTGGAAGTTTCATAAAAATGCTATCTAATTCGGAGCTGACTGCGCCCGTATTTGTTGGGCTTGAGGTTAATAGAGTTAGGTAGTTTAGTGAATATGCAAGATTTCTAGCGGACTCTTATTTCTCACAAGATTTGCTTTGCGAATTCCAGCGACCACCTGTGTCCAAACAACGATCCACCTCATCGAAAAACATGCACCCAGACAAAGCCAGAGCGATAACCAAGCAGGTCGCGAGATGTAGCCAATTACCATGCTTCACCGCCACAGTCTTCAAAGTCGTAAACCCAAGCAAAGCCTCCAACCCCTTCTCCCGCCCATACCCTGACGATTTCACACCGCCAAACGGCAGCTCCACCCCACCGCCTGCGCCGTAGTTGTTGATGAAGACCTGGCCTACCCGTACCTTTTTGGCCATGCGGAACTGACGTGCGCCGTCTTGCGTCCACACGCCTGCGACCAGGCCAAACTGGGTGGCGTTGGCCAGCTCAACGGCGTGGGCTTCGTCTTTAAAGCTCATGGCACAGAGGATTGGGCCAAAGACTTCTTCTTGCGCCAGGCGGTGCATCACCGGCACGTCGCGCAGCAGGGTGGGGGCCTGGTAAAAGCCTGTATCAGGTGCCTCGTCAACAATCTGGCCCTGCGCCACCATGGGGATGCCTGCCACCTGGGC
>JANOWB010000438.1:0-8877 GCA_031417695.1 Polaromonas sp. | reverse complement strand
GCCGCGGAACAGTCAACATCAAAACGCCGAGCTTTGAAGACGCACCGGCCATAGCGCCCAATTACCTAAGCACGCCAGAAGACCAAAAAGTAGCCGCTGATTCATTGCGCGTCACGCGCCGCATCGTCAGCCAGAGCGCGTTGGCCCAATACCAACCCGAAGAATTTAAACCCGGCGTGCAATTTCAAACCGACGAAGACCTGGCCCGACTGGCAGGCGACATCGCCACGACTATCTTCCACCCAGTTGGCACAACCAAAATGGGCCGGGCAGACGACCCCGGGGCCGTGGTCGACTCGCACCTGCGGGTGCACGGCATACGCGGGCTGCGCGTGGTTGACGCGGGCGTGATGCCTTTGATCACCAGCGGCAACACCAATTCCCCGACGCTAATGATTGCCGAGAAAGCCGCTGAGTGGATTCAGGCTGGGGTTTGAGCAGGTCGCAGATACTATTATTTTAGGAGCTGCTCGCGCCCGTATTGATTGGGCTTCAGGCACAAATGATGCCTAAAAATGGCCATAAAGAGTCCAAATCTGCTGCTGCGTCACAAATAAACTTTTTGCAGCAAACGCAGCAAGGTTTTTGTTTCTGCTGCGGTCAAGCGACTGGCGGATTCAAGTTCAACCGCGCTGGCGGTAGGTTCTGCCTGGGCCATGAGCTTTTCGCCTGCGCTGGTCAGGTGCAGGCCAATGGCGCGGCCGTCGTCCGGGTGCGGCTTTTTGCTTAACAGCTCGCGCCGCTCCATCATGCTGATTTTGCCGACCAGATTGGGCGGCAGCAAATTCAGGGCGCTGCACAACTGGCGTGACGTGATGCCCGGGTTGTGATGAATCAAAGACAGCACCGAGAAATCAACCGGCGTTAGCCCGAATTCGGCCATGCGTTCGTTGAACAGTCCAATCGCCTGTAATGAAACTCGCCGGGCGTTGTAGCCCAGCAGGGTTTGCAGGTAACTGGCGTCTACGCTCGCTTCGGCAGACTTACCCGCCGCGCTCTGTTTTTTGGCTGCCTTCAACGGCGGCGCTGCAGGCAGCTTGGCGGGCAAATCAGGCCTCTGCCGTGAAGCCGATTTTTTTCACAATCGGGCCCCAGTAATCAAATTGCACCTTCTGGTCTCGGGCCATTTGCTCCGGCGTGCCGCCCACTGGCAACATGCCCTGAATGGCCAAGCTGTCAATGACGGACTTTTCTTTGAGTGCAGCATTAATCGCGGCGTTGGCTGATGCAACGATGGCGGCTGGCGTTTTGGCTGGGGCGTAAAAGCCAAACCACTCTTCCACCACCAGATCAGGAAAGCCCTGCTCTGCAAAGGTAGGAATGTCGGGCACAAACGGTGAGCGCTGCTTGCCAGACGTGGCCAAAATGCGCAGCTTGCCAGCCTTGTGGTTGGCCAAAAAGTCGCCGTGCGGTGTGAACATCGACGCGATTTGCCCGCCAATCACGTCGACCACGCCAGGCGTAGAGCCGCGATACGGAATGTGTTTGAGCTCAACCCCGTTGTTCAGCCCCAGCAGCGCGCCCAAAAAGTGCGGCGTAGACCCCGCAGCGGGCGAGCCATAGCTGGCGTCTTTGGGGTTGGCCTTTGCCCAAGCCAAATAGTCTTTAACGGTTTTGACCGTAGCAGGCACCATTGGGCCAACCGCCAAGCCGTGCACCAGCGATGACGCCATGCACACCGGCACCAAGTCGGTAAACGGGTCGTAGCTGAGCTGTTTGTAGATATGCGGGTAAATTGCCATCATGGAATACGGGGTGAGCAGCAGCGTTGCGCCGTCTGGTGCGGCGGCTTTTACGGCGTCAACCGCAATGCGGGCGGCCGCGCCGGTTTTGTTTTCGACCACCGCGGGGTTCTTGGTGTAGCTAGAGCCGCCCAGCTTTTCGCCTACCCGGCGGCTGGTGGTATCGGCTGAGCCGCCTACCGGAAAACCGTTGATGATTTTGACCAGGTCAAGCGGAAGCGAATTGGCCTGGGCAAATGCAGGCAAGCTCAGCGTGCCCAAAAGCGCAGTGGCGGTGCTGGCCTGAATGAATTGACGGCGGTTGGTCATGGTGTTTCCTGGTGATGAATTAAAAACGGGAATGGTGAAATGTTTGCCTAATTATTGGCTAAAGGTTGGCTGAATCTTGGCTGCTAGCTACACAACGCCTTGATATTTTCAGGCACGGCAATGGCTTTAATGCCGTCGGGGTTGTCGGGGTGGCGAATGCAAAAGGCTCTGGTCTCGGTGCCCTCACACAAAACAGTTTCACCGCGCTTGACGATGTGCTTTTGAATAAACACCTTGCTGCGCCACTCGACCACGCTGGTGTGAATACGCAGCCGCTCGCCGTAAGTGGCGGGGCTGATGAAACGGGTGTTCACCTCAAGCAGCGGCGTGCCAATGATGCCGGTGTTTTTGAACAAGTCGCGCCAGGTGGGCACGCCGCACTGCACAAAAAAGTTCAACGACGAGGCGTCCATCCACTTGGAGAAGTTGGGGAAAAACACAATACCCGCAGGGTCGCAGTCGCCAAACATGACTTCTACTTCGTACACGACCGACACGGTTGCTTTACTCATTAAATGCCTTGTTAAAACTTTTACTATTGAATTTATAGCTGCTCGCGCACGTATTTATTGGGCTATAGACATTATTGATGAGTCAAACGGGTATTTTAAGAGCTTTGCGGGTTCTCTAGCAGCAGGGCAATCCCCTGCCCGCCGCCGACACAGGCTGACGATATGCCGTAGCGCACGCCACTTAAGTGCATTTGCCGCGCTAGCGTCAGGGTTAGTCGCACGCCCGTAGCGGCCAGCGGGTGGCCGAGGGCGATTGCGCCGCCGTTGACATTGAGCTTTTTCATGTCCAGGCCCAGCTCTTTTGCCACTGCCAAAGTTTGCGCGCCTTGCGCTTCATTGATTTCAAAGCAGCCAATATCGTCAAGCTTTAAACCGCAGCGCTCCAGCAACAAACGAATTGCCGGGGCCGGGCCAATGCCCATGATTTCGGGCGGCACACCAACCGCAGCGACTGCCGCCACGCGGGCCTGCGGTTTTTTGCCGTGCGCCTTGATGGTCGAACCCGAGGCCACAATGCCGGCCGCCGCCGCATCGACCAACGCGGCGCTGTTGCCGCCGGTTTGCACGCCGCCCTCGTACACGCATCGCAGCTTGGCCAGCACCTCGACAGGGGAAATTCGCGCGTGGGTGTCGACGGCAACTTCAGCCACTTTGCCTGGCAACCGTATGCCGCGCGGCGCGTAGCCAGCGAGCTCAAACTTTTCAGTGACAACAGGCGCAATTTCACCTGCATGAAAACCCCGCTCTTGTGCGACCACTGCTTTGGCAAATGACCTGGACGCAAACGCATCTACGTCTGCCCGCGTAATGTCGTATTTTTCGGCCAGGTTCTCAGCCGTTTGAATCATGTTGATGCCGGGGGCGGAGTCTTGCAGCGCCTCCCACATGAAGTCTTTAAAACCCACCGGCGCGCCGAGCTTAAAACCCGTGCGGTGGTCAAACGCGGCAATCGGGTTTCGGGTCATGCTTTCGGTGCCGACCACCAGCGCCACGTCGGCAGCGCCACTTTGAATTTGCTCACCCGCTTGGCGAAACAGCTCAAAACCGGTGCCGCAAATGCGCTGCACCATGATGGCGGGCACGGCTATGGGCACGCCTGCATACAGGCCGATGTGGCGCGGCAGCATGAACTGGTCAAAGTCGCCCGGCGCCATGTTGCCTGCAATCACAGAGTCAACATGCTCAGCCGCCACACCCGCTTTGGCTAGAGTCGCGCGTGCTGCTTTAATGCCCATGTCAGTGGGCGACACGTGGCCCAGAGCACCGCAATAGTCCACCAGCGGCGTGCGCATGCCAGCCAGCAACCACACGTCATTGAACTGAGAAACGAAACCCCGTTTTTGCATGGTGGCCTAACTCGGTACGGGTTTAAAAATAAGCTCAACTGCGTCTGCATGCAGCGCACTAACCAACACGCTGCGATGCGCCAGTACCGCGCGCTGGTTAATCGAGCCTTTGTCGGTGACTTCGCCTTTATCAATCGACGGCGGCTCGTGCATGACGTGCAAGCGTGCAATGCGGCTTGCGCTGCCCGTGGCCGTTTGCGCAAGGTCGTTGACCAGGTTTTGAAAATGATTGGCTACTGGAGCGCTTTGCAAAACCTGCTGCAAAGTGGCCTCCGCCGCCAAGGTAGACAGCGCACGCACCGCGGCAGTTGGGAAAATAAGCGCGCCCACCTCTTTGCCATTGATACCGGTCAACACCGCGTCTTGCACGTAGGGCGCGCCAGCCGCAATGATTTTTGCGCGCAGCGGCCCGACGCTGACGAAGGTGCCGGTGGCCAGCTTGAAGTCCTCGGCAATGCGGCCGTCAAAACGCAAGCCCACATGAATGTTGTCAGCGTCAATCCACTTGACCGCATCACCGGTGCAAAAAAAGCCTTCATCGTCAAAGGCGCCGGCGGTGTCTTGCGCGGCCCGCCAGTAGCCGGGCGTGATGTTGGGGCCTTTGTAGCGCACCTCGGTTTTGTCGCCGTTGGGCACCAGCTTGAGGTCCATGCCCGGCGTGGGCACGCCCAAGTCGCCCGAGTTGACATTAGGGCTGGTCACAAACAAACCAAACGGGCCAGACTCCGTCATGCCCAAGCCGGTGGTCATCACAATGCGCTGGTTGATTTCTCGCTCGGCGGATGCATAAAGGCTGTTCCACATCGGCTGGGCCAGCGCAGCACCGGCATAAAAAAACATTTTCACGCGGCTTAGCAAATTGCGCCGCAACGCGTCGTCCGTAGTCATTGCGTGGGCGATGGCTTCAAAACCCGTGGGCACATTGAAGTACACGGTGGGCGCGATTTCGCGCAGGTTGCGCAGCGTCTCAGGCATCAACGCGGGCGTGGGCTTGCCGGCGTCAATGTACAAAGTGCCGCCATGAAACAGCGTTAACCCAAAGTTGTGATTGCCACCAAAGGTGTGGTTCCAGGGCAGCCAATCGACCAGCACGGGCGGCTCAGCCGTCAGCACCGGCATTGACTGCGCCATTTGCTGTTGGTTGGCGCACCACATGCGCTGGGTGTTGATCACTGCCTTGGGCAGCTTGGTAGAGCCACTGGTGAACAAAAATTTAACGATGGTGTCCGGGCCGGTGGCTTGCATGGCGGCGTCAACGGCCGGGGTATCGGGCGTGGCCAGCAAACTGGCAAACGCTGTTGTGCTGCGGCTGCCAATTTGGCCTGCACCCAGCACCACTTCAATACTGCTGCCAACTGCGGCTTCAATCGCTTTGCCGTATCGCTTGCCGCTTGACGCAAACACCAGGCCCGGCGTGGTGGTGCTCAGCACGTGGCGCAGTTTTTCAAAGTCTTGGCTGACCAACGCGTAAGCCGGCGACACCGGTATAAACGGCACGCCCGCCACCATACAACCAAGCGCCAGCAGCGCGTGGTCGAGGTCATTTTCAGACAGAATGGCCACCGGTTTTTCAGCGCTCAGGCCCCGACTAATCAGCGCTTGCGCAATATAGCGGGCGCGCTGCCATGCTTGGGCGTAACTGATGTGTTGCCAGTCGCCAGTGCGTGCATCTGGCAACTTTTCGCGCTTGGCCATGAAGCTGCGCTCGGGCGCAACGCGGGCCCAGTGCGCCAGCCGATCTGTGATGCGATCAGGAAAGCTTTGCAGCGGCTGCGCGGCACGCAGGTACTGCACGCCCGCAGGGTCGCCGCGCAACTCGACTTGGGTGACACCGAAAGTGAGCGGGCGAAAGACAGGCGTGCTCATGGGCAGGCAGTACGTTGATTAGTCTTTTTTAACTTTGGCCGCTTTGCCATCTAAAAACGCCTTAACCCGGCTCTTGGCCTCGGGCGCGCTTTGCGCAATGGCGCTGATCAGCCCTTCAGTGAACAAGCCGTGGTCTGCGGGCTGCTCGGCAATGCGCGGCAACGCGTGCATCAAGGCGTAGTTGGTCAGCGGGGCGTTTTGTGCAATGCGCTCGGCCAGCGCCAGCGCTTTGTCAAACGCCGCACCTTTTGGCGTCAGGTACTGGGCCAGGCCAATGCGTTCGCCTTCTTCAGCGTTGTACACACGACCGGTCAGCATCATGTCCAGCATGCGCGCCACGCCAATCAGCTTGGGGATACGCACTGAGCCGCCACCACCCACAAATATGCCACGCGAGCCCTCGGGCAGCGCATAAAAAGCAGTGTCGTCGGCCACGCGAATATGGCAGGCGCTGGCTAACTCCAACCCGCCACCCACCACAGCACCGTGCAGGGCCGCAACCACCGGAACCGGCCCGAACTGCAGCACATTCAATGCAGCGTGCCACATGCGTGAATGGTGAAGCCCTTGGCCAGCATCGCGCTCGGTGAGTTCACTTAAATCGAGGCCTGCGCAAAAGTGGTCGCCCTCGCCATGCAGCACCGCAGCTTTGGCCGTGCTGGGCAGGGTTTCGAACAAGTTGCGCAACGCCAGAATCAGCGCATCACCGAGCGCGTTTCGTTTGGCCGGGCGGCTCAGGCGAATCACGGCAACGGCGCCGCGCATTTCAAAGTGGAGGTCGGTACGGGTCATGGCGTCTATAAAATGAATGCATTATTATGATTATTTAAAATAACTATAACAAGGTTCAGATTCAGGTCGATATGGAGTGATTACCCTCGCTTGGTAGACGCCGGCCCGGCAAAGGCGGGAAACTCCCAATGCAGCCCGCTCATGCGCTGGCTACAGTTGTTTTATCACCGTAAACCTGAAGGTTGCGCGGTTGAGGAGCCGGGGAGACACCGAAAAATCAGATACAACGCGTTGCGCACCAAGCCGTGCAACGCGCAAAGAGCGCTGGCGATCCCAGCGCTTTTTTTCGCCTTGATTTACGTCTATTTGCCCTAAAAATCAATATTTACGGGCGCGAGCAGCTATGTAATTTATAGCAATTTGCAGTGTCTGTGGAGTGCGACAATTACCCGCATGGAACTACTCATCGTCTCGCTGGCCTCATTGCTGGCCGGCTTTGTCGATGCGATTGTGGGCGGCGGCGGTCTGGTGTTGATCCCCGCGCTTTTTGCGGCCTTCCCTGCTGCGCCGCCGGCTACCTTGTTTGGCACCAACAAAGCGGCCTCTATTTGGGGTACAGCAGCGGCAGCCGTGCAATACGCCCAGCGGGTAGACATGCGCTGGAAAACGCTGCTGCCAGCGGCCGCCGCAGGGTTTTCCGGGTCACTGGCGGGTGCGTGGCTGGTGACTGTGGTGTCGTCAAGCTACTTGCGCAAAGCGCTGCCGCTGGTGCTGCTGGCCGTGCTGGCTTACACGCTGGTTAAAAAGGACATGGGCCACACGCATGCCCCGCGCTTTAGCGGCCATAAAGAAACCGCCATTGCGTGCTGCATAGGCTTGGTGCTGGGTTTTTACGACGGCTTTTTTGGACCGGGCACCGGCAGCTTTTTTGTATTTTTATTCGTGCGCTGGCTGGGCTACGATTTTTTGAATGCGTCGGCGTCAGCCAAGCTGCTAAACACCGCGACAAACCTGTCAGCGATTGCACTCTTTGCCTACAAAGGGCATGTCTGGTGGCACTTTGTGGCCGCAATGGCGATTGCCAACGTGCTGGGCAGCCTGCTGGGCACGCGGCTGGCGCTCAAGCATGGCTCGGGCTTTGTGCGAATTGTTTTTATTGTGGTGGTGAGTGCGCTGATTTTGAAAACCGGCTTTGACGCTTATTTGAAGTAGCGCAAACCCAACGTAGCAAACAACTCGCGCGACTACGGCGACCACGGCCACCATCAAACCTGCCGTTAATTGACCCGAGCGGCTACGGCAGCGACTGCTGCGGTTTTTAGCGGCGCTTTTGCAGCAGGCGCACTAGTTGCTGCCGGTGCGCGTGCGGGTGCGGGCGCGGCCAATGCCGCCGTAATCGCCCCGCCCGCTGGCCCTGTGCCGACCAGTTGCGCCATGTCTGCGGCTATCAATGGCTTGCCGATGGGCGCAGCAGCCAAACCTTTTTGCACCGCCAGCATGTCTTCAGCGTTCGGGTACTGGCCCATCAGCACATAGTCGAACACGCGCCGCGCAATAGGTGCGGCGTGTGCTGCACCAAAGCCAGCGTTTTCAACCACCACCGCCAGCGCAATTTTGGGTTTGTCGCTAGGGGCAAACGCCATGTACAGCGCGTGGTCACGCTGAAATTCTTCCAATTTTTTGCCGTCGTATTTGTCTTTTTGACCAATCGTCACCGCCTGCGCTGTGCCGGTTTTGCCGCCAGACAAATAAGCTGCGCCAGCAAACACGCGGGCAGAGGTGCCTTCTTGGGTCACGCCGACCAGCGCCCGCCGAACCAGATCAACATTCTCAGGCTTAAAACCTAAATCTTGCGGCGCATCGGCCACCAGCGGCCGCATTTCGCGCGTAACTGAGTCTTGCGTGCCAATCACCAGGCGCGGCTTGTGCTTGATGCCGTTGTTGGCCAGCGCGGCGGTGGCCTGCGCCAATTGCAGCATGGTGAAGGTGTTGTAGCCTTGGCCAATGCCGAGCGAAATTGTTTCGCCGGGGTACCACTTTTGCTGTTCGGCTTTTTTGTACGCCTTGCGCTTCCAGGCCTGGCTGGGCAACACGCCCGCCAGCTCGCCGTTGATGTCAATGCCGGTAATTTGACCAAAGCCCAGCGGCGCCATGAAGTCGTGCATGGCGTCTACACCCAGCTCGTTGGCCAGCGAGTAGTAGTACACGTTGCTCGACTTGACGATTGACCGGTACATGTCTACCGAGCCTAAACCGATGTCACCGTGGCTGCGAAAAGTGTGCCCGCCAAAGGTGTAATTGGCGTTGTCATTGATGACCACGTTCGGGCCGCGCTTGCCGGTTTGCAGCGCTGCCATGGCCATGAATGGT
>JANOWB010000437.1:0-2496 GCA_031417695.1 Polaromonas sp. | reverse complement strand
TGTAGGCCGCTTTGGCATAAATCGAATGGAGAACGCCAATTTTGGGCGTGTGTGTATTTGCAAATACTGAAGGTATTTTGAACCACTCGCTGGAGTAATCCAGTTCAACTGCGTTGGCAAAGCTGAATTTCGTGTCGAAGCTCAACCCTGATAGCTTGAATGCGGAACTTTGGTCATTTCGAATCAAAAATTCACCCCGGCGCTCGGCTGCTGTTTTTTGACTGGTGCCATACGCAACAAAGACCCGGTGTCCCAAATGCTGCCCGTCAGATTCTTTAACTCGGACAATCAAGGCTGGACGCGGTTTGGGCCTTGGATCAAGACTGGGCAAATGGGGCAAGTGACACCAAACAACGTCTCCAGCTTCAGGTTTTGGCCACCAGTGGGCTGCTTCTTGCGCCACGCCTCAAAACAAACTGGAAACAACTTTGCCGCGACCCGCAGGTCCAGCAGCTTTGCGAATCGCTGCCATTTGCTTGGTGGTTAGAGGCCCATCGTCTGGCTCATAAGTTGGCAGCACCTCATCAGCTAACTTGCGTACCGCATAGTGCAGCACTTCAGATTCGCGCTTGTAGCCCAATTGTTTGGCCAATTTGGTCAGCGTGGCGCGTGAAACTTTAGTGGCAGTGTCGGTGGGCTGAAAGCGCATTAACAGCGCGTCGGGTGGGGAAGAGACTGCGGCGGTCATGAGTTGCTCCCTTTAATATCGTAATGATATCAATTTTGATTGTGAACCGTTGGCGCGACTTGCAGGCTTCTGCGGCCATGATTCCTTGCGTGACAAGCGCTATCAACGCCAGTAGCGTTGACCGCGATGCCAGTAGTACGCGCGCGGAGGGGGTGGCTGCACTATGACGACGGGCGCTGCCTCTACGTACAAGGGCACGGGCCGAATCACCACTGGCCGCGGGCCGATAGGGGCAACTACGCAACCGGACAAGATGGCGGTACCGGCCAGTGCAGACGCTAGCAAGGCAAGGCGCGGAAAAGCGGTAAAACGAAACATGCAAAGCTCCTCAAACGCAGGAGCAAAAACAAAACGAATCGCCAGTTTAAAAACCCCTGCTCTGCTTTCAACGTTCGAGCGGCAGGCGGATGGGACAGCTTCAATGCAAAGCCTAGTAACGGCTTGTAAGCGCACTGCAGCGCTTAAAAACAGGACATAAACAGGCAGCAGACCAATAAATACAGGTGCGAGCAGCTCCTGAATACATAGCGTTTGATTGCAGGGACTGGCCCATCAAGTCACCCGCCGACTCCTGCACTCATGAGCTGCAGCGCTGCCGCCTCATCAACCACAGCAACCCCCAGCTCGCGGGCTTTGTCGAGCTTGCTGCCAGCGTCAGCACCCGCCAGCAAATAGTCGGTTTTCTTGCTCACGCTGCCCGCAACTTTTGCCCCGGCCGCTTCGAGCAGGTCTTTGGCTTGGTCGCGGCTTAGTGTGGGCAGCGTACCGGTGATGACAAAGGTTTTGCCTGACAAGGATTGGGCAGCTACCGGCGCTGGCTCGCCTTCTTGCCAAGTCAGGCCACAAGCGCGGAGCTGCTCCACCACTTCACGGTTATGCGGTTGATCAAAAAAGGTGCGTAGACTTTTCGCGACGATGGGGCCCACATCATTGACGCTCAGTAACTGCTCTTCAGTTGCATTCATGATGGCGTCGAGCTTGCCAAAGTGGCGGGCAAGCTCTTTGGCGGTGGCCTCACCTACGTGGCGAATACCCAGGCCGAACACGAAGCGCGGCAATGTGGTTTGCTTGGAGTTTTCAATGGCTTGCAGTAAGTTGCTGGCGGACTTGTCGGCCATGCGGTCTAAATTCGCGAGGCCAACCAAGCCGAGTTTGTACAAGTCAGGCAGTGTGCGAATGATGTTGGCGTCAACCAGTTGTTCGACTAATTTGTCGCCTAAACCATCGACTTCTACCGCGCGGCGGTGGGCGAAATGCAATATCGCTTCTTTGCGCTGCGCTCCGCAAAACAGGCCCCCTGTGCAGCGGTAATCGGCTTCGCCCTCTTCCCTGACGGCGCTTGAACCGCAGACCGGGCAAATGCGCGACATGGTGAAAATTTCCGCGCCTTGCACTCGTTTTTCAATCAGCACACTCACCACTTCAGGTATCACGTCGCCTGCCCTGCGCACCACGACTGTGTCGCCCACCCGCACGTCTTTGCGCCTGGCCTCGTCTTCGTTGTGCAGGGTGGCGTTGGTGACTGTTACGCCGCCAACAAACACGGGAGCCAGCTTGGCCACGGGCGTGAGTTTTCCAGTGCGGCCAACCTGCACATCAATGCTGAGCACGGTGGTGAGTTGCTCTTGCGCTGGGTATTTATGGGCAACGGCCCAGCGCGGCTCGCGGGTGACAAAACCCAATTGCTTTTGCAGCGCAAGGCTGTTGACTTTGTAGACCACGCCGTCAATGTCGAATGGCAGCGCGTCACGAGTTTGCCCAATGCGCTGATGAAATGCTATCAATTCAGAAGCGCCTTGCGCCCGTAT
>JANOWB010000436.1:0-12875 GCA_031417695.1 Polaromonas sp. | reverse complement strand
GACAGCACTTCAAACTGCTTTTCACCGTCAACGTCGGCAATCTCGATGATGGACACGTCAAACGTGCCGCCGCCCAAGTCATACACGGCGATTTTGCGGTCGCCTTTTTCTTGCTTGTCGAGGCCAAAAGCCAATGCGGCTGCGGTCGGCTCGTTGATGATGCGCTTGACGTCCAAACCGGCAATGCGGCCAGCGTCTTTGGTGGCCTGGCGCTGTGCGTCGTTGAAGTACGCAGGCACGGTAATGACCGCTTCAGTCACTGGCTCGCCCCGGTAGTCTTCAGCGGTTTTTTTCATTTTGCGCAAAATGTCGGCAGACACTTGCTGGGCCGACATTTTTTTGCCACGCACTTCCACCCATGCGTCGCCGTTATCAGCTGCCACGATGGAATAAGGCATCAGTGCGATGTCTTTTTGCACCTCTTTTTCACTGAACTTGCGGCCGATCAAACGCTTGACGGCGTACAGCGTGTTTTTCGGGTTGGTCACGGCCTGGCGCTTGGCCGATGTGCCGACCAGCACTTCACCGTCTTCCTGGTAGGCCACGATAGACGGCGTGGTGCGCGCGCCTTCCGAGTTTTCAATCACTTTAGGCACATTGCCTTCCATGATGGAAACGCACGAATTTGTTGTGCCCAAGTCGATGCCGATGATTCTTCCCATGATGATTTCTCCGTTAAATTCAGTAATTCAGATTGTTAAAAGGTGTGGCTGGCTGGATGGTTTTCAAGACAAACTGCCGATGTGTTTTATTTGGGCGCGCTAACCGTCACCAGAGCTGGGCGCAGAACGCGGTCGGCAATCAGGTAGCCTTTTTGCAGCACCGTCACGACAGTGTTGGCTTCTTGTTCAGACGGCACAACACTGATGGCCTGGTGTTGATGCGGGTCAAACTTGGTGCCCGCAGCAGGGTCAATTTGCATCACGCGGTTGCGCTCGAGGGCTGTTTTCAATTGCTTGAGCGTGGCGGCTGCGCCTTCCTTGATCTGCTCGGGCGTGGCGCTGGGCAGGTTCAAGCCGGCCTCTAAGCTGTCGGCCACTGGCAGCAGGCTTTCGGCAAAGCTTTCAAGTGCAAACTTGCGCGCTTTGCTAACCTCTTCGTCAGCGCGGCGGCGTGAGTTTTCGCTCTCGGCCTTGGCGCGCAGGTAGCTGTCGGCCAGCTCGGTGTTTTTGGCCTGCAGCGTGGCCACTTCGGCTTGGGCGACGGCCAGTTCGTTGACCGCTTCAAACTCGTTGGCGGCGGCTGCAGCTTCAAGTTCTTCAGGGCTGGGCACGCCGGACAGGTTGCCGTGCGATTGGTTTTGATGGGGCTGTGTGGGTTCAGACATGCTTGAAAACAAGGGGTTTGATCAACAAGTGGTGTAACTGGGGCTGCTAAAACCCTTTTCAAGGGCAGGGGATTGGTAACTTAGCCAAAAAGTTCCTGCGCATCTGCATAACGCGTGCGTACCCGATAGATACTATAAATTTAATAGCTGCTAGCGCTCGTATTTATTGGGCGAATGTGGATTTTAGGGTGCCAAAACCAAGCGTCAGGCATAAAAAAACAGGCCAAAGCCTGTTTTTTTGTGGCGCAAAGCGCAATGCCAGTGGCTTATTTCTTTTTAACGGCCGCTGCCTTCGACTGGCTGCTGATCCATTTGGTGGCAAAGGCTTGCAGGTCGCTCAGGCGCTTGAGCAAGTCAGCACCCAGGGTAGTCACTGTGTAGCCCGACGTGCCGTGCGTGAGCAAGCCAGCAGCCCGCATTTCTTTAATCCGCGTGTTCAGCGTGTTCGGGGTGATGGAGCCCACGCTGTCTTGCAAAATACGAAATGTTTGCGGGTGGCCGTCTTTTAAGGCCCACAACACGCGCATGGCGTAACGCGATTCCAGCAGTTCGAGCAGTTGGCCGGTGGCCGCACTTTCTTTGGTACTCATTAGATCTCTCCTCTTGTCAAAAAACAGGGCGTGCGCTTGATGCTGCACACGAGTTTCTCGAATATAACGCAAAAACGCCGAATTGCTACCAACTTAATAGCTGCTTGCGCCCAAAAATAGGGCGTATGAAACACATTTTTGTAATATTGCACGCCCAGCCTGATTTTTGGCCGGGCAAACCCCGAGGCTGCGCCGGGGTGGGCGGCCTCAAGCGGTCTGGCCTTTGTTCTCAATCACCTGGCAGCCGGTGACGCGCCAGGTTTTGTTTTTTTGGCGCTCCAGTGTGTACGTGGCGAGGTAGGCGTCGCCCTGTGCGTCTTGCATTTGTACGCGTTGAATGGCTTGGTTGCCCGAGCCTTGAACTGTTAAAAACGCGCTGCTGACCGGGCGGTACACCACCGGATAGCTGCGCTGCACCATGGCCATAAAAGTAGCTGCTGAGCCGAAGGTTTTGCGAATGTTGGGTGCGGCAAATGAAAACGCCTTTTCGGCATCGTCTTTTGCAAACGCGGCCAGTTGGCTTTGCACAACGCTGCGCACTTGCGCGGCATCAGCTGCTGGCAATGTTCGGGCATAGCCGGGCACAGCCAGCGCCTGAAGCACTAAAAATGCCACAGCGGCCCAAGCCGAGCTGACGCGAAAAGTTAAAAAAGCAGTCATTTTTAAATCCCCAGGTTAATGACTCAACATGCACAACATCCGTAATACGCGCAAAGCATTCAAAGCAGATTCAACCAGAAATCGCTTGGGCAAGCCAGTAAACTTTGCAGATCACCTTTTGTCGACCACGCCCTTTAAAAAGACTCCCCATGACCTTACAAGTAATTGAAGCCGAAACCCGCCCTAACCCGGTAGCGACCCTCATCATCATGCACGGCCTGGGCGCCGATGGGCGTGATTTTTTGCCAATAGCGGAGCAACTTGATCTTGCCAGCGTTGGCCCGGTGCGGTTTTTATTCCCGAACGCACCGGTGATTCCGGTCACGATCAATGGCGGCTATGAAATGCCCGCTTGGTACGACATCATGACGGCCGACTTGGTGCGGCGCGAAGACGAAGCGGGCTTGCGCGCCTCCAGGCTGCAAGTCGAGGCATTGATTGCCAGTGAAAAAGCACGCGGCATACCGGCCAGCAGCATCGTGGTGGCTGGGTTCTCGCAGGGCTGTGCCATGGCACTGATGGTGGGCTTGCGCCACGCTGAGGCGCTCGCTGGCGTGATCGGCATGTCGGGCTATTTGCCGCTGGCAGACCTTGCCGCCGCCGAGCGCACCGCTGCCAGCCTGGCTACGCCGATATTTTTAGCGCATGGCACGCAAGACGAGGTGGTCGCATTGCCTAGGGCTGTGGAGTCACGCAATGCTTTGACCAGCATGGGCTACTCGGTCGAGTGGCACGAGTACCGCATGGCGCATTCGGTGTGCCCCGAAGAAGTGCTTGATGTGCAGGCGTTTTTGCTGCGCGTGCTGCCTAAAAATTAAATAAATAGCCGTATAGCCCAATTAAATCGGGCGCAAGCAGCTATTTAATTAGTAGCGGTTCAAGCCCGCAGTGGCGACGGTTGGGTCGCTTCATAGCCTGCTGGTGGCGCCGACGGCGTGCCGCCTGTGGCCGGCTGGCGCAGCGCGGTGTCCCTTATTGCAAACAGGCGGTCAAGGTCTTGCATGGCCTGCGAGTCATCGGGTGCTTCGACCTCAAGCGCAGCGGCTGCAACAGGTGCAAAACTGGCGGCGGCTTTGTGCGGCATGAACTCAGTTCTTTGTGGTGCAGGTGCAGATGTAGATGCAGCCGCAAGCGAAGGTGGCGATGTAGCGGGGCGGTTGGCTCGCAAAATGGCCAGTTCGCGCTTGACTTCAGCCAGCTCCATGCTGCGCTCAGCCAGCTGCGATGTGCGAATCGCCAGGTCAGCTTGCGCGCTTGCCAGTTGCCCCCGGTTGGCGTTGGCAGCCGAATTGTTGGCGGCCAGCTCAGCTTTGACAGCCGCCAGCTCGGCTTTTTTCTCAGCCATTGCCTTCGCGGTAGGGGCCGACGCGTACTGGTTGTTCCAAAAGCTCTTTTCGGGCAAGCTGATGTGCGGGCAGGTGCTGGCCACTTCCAGGCGCCACGTAATGCCTTGCAGCCACTGCTCGGCTGCGGGTTCAAACGCAATAATGTCAGCCGCCAGTGCGCGCTGCAGCGCAAACGTGTGGTTCATCATCCGCTCGTCCCAGTGCTTGACGACCAGCACCACGGCCATGCCGGTGCCTTTGGTGCGGCTCACCATCACCTGGGTGTGGCAGGCCGTCCACTCCAGCGGAATGCCGTGTTTGCGCATCAGGTCGCAGTGCAGGGTTTGAATCAGCTGCTGGCGGGTGGCGTTTTCAGAGCCGTTTTGAACCGATGCCAAGTCTGCACGGCTGTGGTTCAAGCTGCTGGACGCAAACTTTTGCGGCGTTTTGCTGGTGGAGAAAAGATTTTTCAAAAAATTGTTCATGGCGGTAACTCGGCGCTGAATTTAAAAAAGATATTTAGGGGCGCTGACCGGCGTCGCGCACGTTACTTAATGTTTCATAAATAGTACGTTCGATAAGCTTTGCGTACAAGTACGTCAATAAGTTTACATTGAGCATTTCTTACTAATACGGACTTCGCCGCCTTGTAACGGCGTTGCCAGATCGCATTTATCAGCCTGTCAGCAGCCCGCCCAGCGTAATCAAGCGCTCTGTGCTACCTTCTGTCCCTCGACAAGTTACCCCAAGCAGCTCTTTCATGACGATTTCCCCGACCTTACTACAAAATCGTGTGCATACGTTGACTGCCGAGCAGCTCACCGGCATGCGCTGCGGCGTTGAAAAAGAGAGCCTTCGGGCCTTGCCCGGCGGCGGCCTGGCGCTCACGCCGCACCCAGCGGCGCTGGGCTCGGCACTGACGCACCCCAGCATTACCACTGACTTCAGTGAATCGCAGGTTGAACTGGTCACGGGCGTACACCGCAGCGTAGAAGCTGCTCTGGACGAGTTAACGCAAATTCACCAGTTCACCTACCGCACATTGAAGGACGTGGGCGGTGAAATGCTGTGGGTGTCCAGCATGCCGTGCGGGTTGCCAACCGACGAGACAATTCCGGTGGCGCGCTTTGGCTCGTCTAACGTTGGCCGCGCCAAAAGTGTTTATCGGCTGGGCTTGTCGCACCGCTACGGGCGGCGCATGCAGACGATTTCGGGCATTCACTACAACTGGTCGTTTCCGGGCGTTAGCAACGAAGATTATTTTGGTTTGATTCGCAACTTTCGCCGGCAGGCGTTTTTGCTGCTGTACCTGTTTGGGGCCTCACCCGCGGTGTGTTCATCTTTCGTTGCGGGGCGCCAGCATGAGCTGCAAAAGCTGAGTGAGCAAACCATGTACATGCCGCACGGCACGTCGCTGCGCATGGGGCGCCTGGGCTACCAAAGCGATGCGCAAGCGTCGTTGGCCGTTAGCTACAACAGCCTGGAAGGCTACGGCGCATCTCTGCAAGACGCGTTGACGCGGGCTTACCCGGCTTACGAAAAAGTCGGCATTCAAAACCCTGGCGGCGACTACAACCAGTTGGCCACCAGCCTGCTGCAAATTGAAAACGAGTTTTACGGCACCATTCGCCCCAAGCGGGTGATTCGCCAAGGCGAGCGCCCCCTGCACGCGCTGCGCGAGCGCGGCGTGGAATACATCGAAGTGCGCCTGATGGACCTTGACCCGTTTGAGCCCGTGGGCATCAACGCGCAAACCATGCGGTTTCTAGACGTGTTTTTACTGCACTGCCTGCTAAGCGAAAGCGCGCCCGACAGCCCGCCTGAGATTGCAGCGCTGGCACGCAACCAGCACAGCGTTGCTGCTCGCGGCCGCGAGCCGGGCTTGCTGCTTGAACGCGATGGGCAACAAGTGTTGCTCACCGATTGGGGCCGGAGCATTGTTGACGAGTGCGCGCCCATAGCCGCAGCGCTAGACGCAGCGCATGGCACGCAGGACTACAGCGCCGCGCTGGCATCAGCCATGGTCGGGTTGAAAGACGCCAGCACCCTCCCATCGGCCAGAGTGTTGGCGGCCATGGCCAAAGACCACGACAACTCGTTTGTGCAGTTCATTCGCGCGCAGTCTGAAAAAACTAAAACCCAGTTGTTGGGGCTGCCATTCTCTGACCAGCAGCAAGCGCATTTCATGGCATTGAGCAAACAGTCAGTGGCTGACCAAAAGAAAATTGAATCGCTCGACAGCATGCCGTTTGAGCTGTACCGGGAGCAGTATGTGTCGAGCGAGCGGCTGGGCACGCCCCAAGCAGCCAAGCCGCAAGTGGCCGTCAGCGCGTAGCGTATTTTTGGTTTTACGGTACGTTTTTGGCGATTTTTCAGGCAGTTTTAGTGCTGCAGCCCAATAAATACGGGCGCGAGCAGCTATAAAATTAATAGTGAAATTGACGGTATCACTACAACCATTTGCCCAACACTCCCAGCGCAAACGGCAAACTCATCATGCCCAGCAGCGTAGACAGCGTGACCAGCCCGGCTACATAACCGCCGTTAAACCCCATGCGCGCGGCCAGCACGTAGCAGCTTGATGCGGTCGGCAGCGCTGCAAACGCCAGCAAAATAACGGCCTGTGCCGGTGGCAAACCGAAAGCTTTGGCCAGGCCCAGCGCAACCAATGGGGCAAGCGCATGGCGAATCACCAGAACCGCCACGCCGAGTGTTTTTGCCTGCGCCAAGTGCCCCAGTTGCATGCCCGCGCCGGCCGCCAACAGTCCGAGTGCCAGAGACGCCGCGCCGATGCGGGTCACGGTCGGCTCCAGCCATAGCGGCAGCGTAAAACCGGCCAGGTTGGCTGCCAGCCCGCAAGCAGTAGCCAGTATCAATGGGTTGCGCAGCAGCTCTTTTGCAAAACCGGTTTGGCCAGCACGCGCCATCGGCCACACCGCTGCCACGTTAAACATCGGCACGCACACGCCGATCAGCACGGCAATCAGCAGCGGGCCTTGGCCGGGCACCAGCCGGTCAGCCAGCGCCAGGCCAATAAACGAGTTAAAGCGAAATGCCACCTGCGCACTGGCCGCGTGCAGGCGTTTGTCGATGACTCTGCCCAGCCCTGGCAGGTGCGGCAAGCTGTAGGCCAGCGCGATGGTTGCCAGCCCGGTTAACAGCCCGGCAAAAATAAGGCTGGACGTGGCGCGTAAATCGAGCGGGCTTTTAACTATGGAGTGAAACAGCAGTACGGGAAATAAAAAGTAATACACCAGGCTTTCGACCTGCGCCCAAACGGTGCGGTTTAAAGCGGTGTAGCGGCATACCAGGTGGCCACAAACAATCAGGGAAAAGTCCGGAAACAAAAGCTGCGCGTAATTCACGCTTTAAGAATAACCTTAAAAATTGCCTGCCTCGGGTTATTCCGCTTTGCTTTGTGCGCTGGTTAAGCAATAGTGCAAGTCTGTTGATTTCACCCCAATTTTTCGGAGGATTTTGTTATGCAGCGTCGCTATTTTTCTGCACTGTCTGTGGTTTCAGTTGCGAGCTTGTTGGCCTGCGCAGTAGAGCCCGGCGCTGCACTGGCCCAAGGGTTTCCTAACAAACCCATCACGCTGCTGGTTCCTTTTGCGCCGGGTGGCACGACCGACCTGGTGGCCCGCATCGTGGCCGAACCCTTGGGCAGGGCGCTGGGGCAGTCGGTGGTGGTGGTCAACAAGGGCGGCGGCGGCGGCATCATTGGCGCGGCTGAAACCGCGCGCGCTGCGCCAGACGGTTATTCGCTGGGCATGGCCACGGTTTCTACAACGGCGGCCAACCCGGCCATCAACCCGAAAATGCCGTACAACGTAGAAACCGACTTCACGCCCCTCATCAACATTGCAGCTACGCCCAATGTGATTGCCGTGAACCCGAAATTTCCGGCCACCAACTACAAAGAGTTTGTGGCGGTACTGAAAAAATCGCCGGGCAAATACTCATATTCGTCATCGGGCACGGGCGGCATTGGGCACTTGCAAACCGAGCTGTGGAAGGGCTTGGCGGGTGTTTTTGTCACGCACATTCCGTACAGCGGCGCTGGCCCGGCGCTGCGCGACACGGTGGGCGGCCAGGTCGAAATTATTTTTGACAACGTGCCGTCGGCTTTGCCGCACTTTGCCGGTAAACGGCTGGTTGCCATGGCGGTAGCGGCACCGCAGCGCTTGGCCGCCTTGCCCGATGTGCCCACTTTTAAAGAGCTGGGCCTGGAGCCCGTTAACCGCATGGCGTACTACGGGCTGCTTGGCCCCAAGGGCATGCCGCGCGATGTGGTCGAAAAAATCAACAGTGCAATGCGCAAGGTGCTGGACGACCCGGCGGTGCGCAAACGCATTGAAGACACGGGCTCTATCGTGCTGGGCAACACACCTGAACAGTTTGCGCAGCAAATGAAAGACGAGCTGGCCGTGTACCGCGGCGTGGTGAAAACCGCTAACTTGAAGCTGGAATAAACGTTTCGGGCTGATTAAGAAATAATCTAAAAAAGCCACCCAAAGGGGGTGGCTTTTTTTTGTTATCGTCACTGCCATGCACGCCCAAAGCCAATCTGCCATCGACAACTTTATTGATGCGTTGTGGCTGGAAGACGGCTTGAGTAAAAACACGCTGGCTGCGTACCGGCGCGACTTGAGCTTGTACGCCGTGTGGCTGGGCGGTACTGAAAAAGTGCGCCCCCTTAACAGCACGCTTGAAGCCGACTTGAATGATTACTTTGCGGTGCGGCACAGCAGCACCAAAGCCACCACGGCCAACCGCCGCCTGACGGTTTTAAAACGTTACTTTGCGTGGACGCTGCGCGAGCACTTGACCACAGCAGACCCCACGCTGAAGCTGCAGTCGGCCAAGCAGGCGCTGCGGGTGCCCAAGGTGATGAGTGAGGCGCAGGTTGACGCGCTGCTGGCGGCGCCCAGTGAAGACACGGCGCTGGGCCAGCGCGACCGCGCCATGCTTGAAGTGCTGTACGCCAGTGGCTTGCGCGTGAGCGAATTGGTCGGCCTGAAAACCTTTAACGTGAGTTTGAATGAAGGCGTGCTGCGCGTACTTGGCAAGGGCAACAAAGAGCGCTTGGTGCCTTTCGGTCAAGTGGCGCGTGACGCCATCAATCACTACCTGGCGGGTAGCCGCGCCAGTATTTTGGGCGGGCAGCAAACCGATGATTTGTTTGTTACCAGCCGGGGCCACGGCATGAGCCGGGTGATGTTCTGGATGCTGATTAAAAAATACGCGGTGCTGGCGGGCATTCATTCGCCGCTGTCGCCGCACACGCTGCGCCACGCGTTTGCCACGCACCTGCTTAACCACGGCGCAGATTTGCGCGCCGTGCAAATGCTGCTGGGGCATGCCGATATTTCAACCACCACGATTTACACCCATGTCGCGCGAGACCGGCTAAAGAAAATCTTGGCAGAAAACCACCCACGCGGGTGACGTGTGTAGCAGGCCTTGTTTGTCAGCATCGGCCGTTTAGCCATACATATAACTGCGGTTGAACGGATAGGCTACTGGGGCACTGCCGCGCGGCTTGCTGGCCAGCAACTGGTGCAATGACAGCCAGCCTTGCTCAAAACACATCGCGCTGCCAGCCAAGTACAAACGGTAAGCGCGCAGCGTTTTTTCGGCTTGCGCCGCGCTGGTGTTCAGCGCCAGCAAGCGGCGCGCCTCGGGCAGCTGCTCTTCTAGCGCTGCCGACCAGTCCCACAGCGTGCGCGCATAGTGCGGGCGCAGGTTTTCGGCGTCGACCATCTCCAGCCCGGCGCGTGCCTGGTGCGCGGCCATGGCGCTGACATGCAGCAACTCGCCCCCGGGAAAAATGTATTTTTCAATAAAGTTTCCCATACCAGAGCCCAACTGGGCGTTGTCCAGCCCGCCCGCCGTGATGCCATGATTCAAAGCCAGCCCACCGGGCACCAACAGGCGCATGATGGTCAAAAAATAAGCCGTCATGTTCGCTTGGCCGACATGCTCAAACATGCCCACCGATGCGATTTTGTCAAAGGTCTGCCCGGTTGCGGCGATGTTCCGGTAGTCCAGCAGCTGCACGCGTACCTTGTGCTGCAGGCCTTTTTGCACTATCAATTTCTCTACATGCGCGTGCTGGTTTTTTGACAACGTGACGCCTGTGGCATCTACCCCGTAATGCTCGGCCGCCCACAGCAGCAAGCCGCCCCAACCCGACCCGATGTCTAAAAATTTCTCTCCGGGTGTCAGCATTAATTTGCGGCAGATATGGTCCAGCTTGGCTTCTTGGGCGGCTGCCAGCGTGCAGTCGCTGCTGCTTTCCGGCGCGTAGTAAGCGCATGAATAAACCCGCAGCGGGTCTAACCACAAAGCGTAAAACGCATCAGACACATCGTAATGAAACTGCACTTGCGCACTGTCTTTGCGAGCGGTGTGCGCCGCCAGCGACCGGGCTCGCCTGCGCAGCATTGACCACCAAGTCGCGTCACCCTGCACGGGGCTGCGCTGCAGCAGCTTGCCCGCGGCTTGCACCACATCGCGCATGGCGCCGTCGAGCTGCAAGCTTCCCTCAACATAGGCCTCGCCCAAAGCGCCAATTTGGCCTGCAGTCAAGCGCGCCATGTCAGACCAATTGGAAAAAGTGAGCTTGACCCGAGCGCTTGCATTGCCCAGCAGGGGGCCATGCGGCAATTGCACAGCAATATCGGCAGGCCATGAGGCCGAGCCTGCCTTGAGACTTGAAGCCAGATTCAATTGCATATGCAGCCCCGTAAATACTACAGGCCAAGGCTACGCGTGACTTGCTTTCAATAGTTGCCGGAGCAAGTCTATTTCGGCTGTAGGCGGTGAGCTACTGGCTCAGGCGCTGTGGCTTAGCAAAGCCAGCTCTTCGGCTTCAAAACCGGCCTGGCGGCGCGCATCGAGGTTGAGCGGCCCCTTGATCCGCGGTGCACTGTACTGGGCGGCCAGCACCGCATAGTGAGCCACGGGGTCTAGCCCGCGCTGCTGGCACAGGTAACGGTACCAGTGGTTGCCAATCGCCACGTGGGTAATTTCGTCGCGCAAAATCACGTCCAAAATTTCAACTGCCCGCAAAGCATGGGGGGTGCCCGCTTTGCGCAGTTTGGCCTGCATGGGCGGTGTTGCATCAAGGCCCCGCGCCTCCAGCGTGCGCGGCACCAGCGCCATGCGGGCCAGTACGTCGCCAGTAGTTTTATGGGTCATGTCCCACAGACCGGTGTGGGCCGGGAAGTCACCGTAGTCATGGCCCATGCTTTGCAGATGCGCCCGCAGCAAACTGAAATGATGCGCTTCCTCGGCCGCCACTTTGCTCCAGTCTAAGTAGTACTCTCGCGGCATGTTGGCAAAGCGCCAGATGGCGTCAAGTGCCAAATTGATTGCGTTGAATTCGATGTGCGCCACGGCGTGCAACAAAGCTGCCAGCCCGGCAGGGGTAAACGGCGAACGTTTGGGAACATCGAGGTGGGCGCGCAGCTCTGGGCGAGCAGGGCAGCCGGGCAGACCCATTGGTGCTTGCAGGTCGCTCTTTTCTGCTATTAATAAAGAAGCTGCTCGCGCCCATATTAATTGGGCTGTAGCTACTTTTTTTTCTAAAAAAGGCTCAATTAAGGCCTGTAGCGCCAATTGGCGTATTTCTGGCGGGTCGGTAAACAGACACATAACGCAATTGTCACTGGTTTGCCTTGTGATCCCTACAATCGGGTCAATATCAACTTGAACTGCGCAATCAAAATTTATGGCTGTTTATCAACTTGACGACGTCACCCCCGCCCTGCACGCTACCGCCTGGGTCGCAGACAGTGCGCAAGTCATGGGCAAAGTGGTGCTAGGTGAGGATTCCAGTGTGTGGTTTGGCGCGGTGATTCGTGGCGACAACGAATTTATTACCGTCGGGCGCGGCACCAACATTCAAGAAAACAGCGTGCTGCACACAGACTACGGCAAGCCCTTAACACTCGGCGAAAACGTCACCATTGGCCACCAAGTTACGCTGCACGGCTGCACCATAGGCGACGGCGCTTTGATCGGCATTGGTGCAGTGGTGCTTAATGGCGCGGTGATTGGCAAAAATTGCCTGGTAGGCGCGGGCGCATTGGTTACAGAGGGTAAAGAGTTCCCTGACGGCTGCATGATTATCGGCAGCCCTGCAAAGGCGGTGCGGCAGTTGTCGCCCGAACAAATTGAAGGCCTGCAAATGAGCGCCAAGGTATATATTGAAAACGCGGAACGCTTTAAACGCGGCCTGAAAAAACTGGCTTGAGAATGTCCGAACTTCACAAATTCATATTTAACGGTTTGCCGGTGCGCGGCATGCTGGTGCGCTTGACCGACTCCTGGCAAGAAATTTTGAAGCGCCGCCAAGCCGCGGGCGGCTACCCGGTGGAGGTGATGCACTTGCTGGGTGAAATGACCGCTGCGGGCGCGCTGATGCAAAGCAACATTAAATTTAATGGCGCGCTGGTGCTGCAAATTTTTGGCGATGGCCCGGTCAAGCTGGCGGTGGCTGAAGTACAGCCTGATTTGAGTCTGCGCGCTACCGCCACGGTAACGGGCGTGGTGGACTATGGCAGCACACTCAGCCAACTGGTGAACGTGAACAACGAAGGCCGCTGCGCGATCACGCTTGACCCCAAAGACAAGTTTCCTGGCCAGCAGGCTTACCAAGGCGTAGTACCGCTATTTGGCGACAGCCGCGAGAAGATTGAAAACATCAGCGAAGTGCTAGAGCACTACATGCTGCAAAGCGAACAGCTGGACACCAAATTGATTCTTGCTGCCGATGGCAAAGTAGCTGCGGGGCTGCTGATTCAGCGCTTGCCAGTCAAAGGCCAGGGCAACCTGGAAGGGCAAACTGACCGCGACGCCAATGAAGATGAAATTGGCAAAAACGAAGACTACAAACGCATCTCTATTTTGGCGTCAACCCTCAAGCGTGAAGAGCTGTTGACGCTTGACGTTGACACCATTTTGCAC
>JANOWB010000435.1:0-8574 GCA_031417695.1 Polaromonas sp. | reverse complement strand
CAACAGATTCGTGGCTGGGCATCAAACGTTCGCTGTACACGCGTATGCCCACAACATCGCCCAATTGTGCCGCGTGGTCGCGGTCAACGTCGGCCCGCAAATGGAGCAGCTCACCCGCATCCAGCGTGAGCTGCACCCGGTCGCCCAAAAATCTGCGGTGCGTAACCACTGCTTGACCCCAGCCTGCGCTGTGGGTGCCGACCTCAATGTCTTCCGGGCGCACCAGCACCGTATTTTGGTGTGAACAGGCTGCAGGGCAGGCGAGCATCAGGCCGCCGAGATTAACGACGTTTTCAAGGCAGTGCTGGTCGGTGCGCCCAATGCGGTTCACGCGGCCTAAAAAAGTAGCTACAAACGGGTGACCGGGCGAGCGGTACAGCGCCTCGCCGTTTCCGACCTGTACGATTCGCCCAGCGTGCATGACCGCCAGCCGGTCAGCAATGCTGAGTGCTTCTTGCTGGTCATGCGTGACGTACACAGCCGTGATGTGCAGCCGGCGCAGCATGTCGGCCAGCTCATCGCGCAGCGATTCTTTGAGCTTGGCGTCCAGCGCAGTCAGGGGCTCGTCAAGCAGCAGCACCTTGGGCCTGACAGCTACCGCGCGGGCCAGCGCCACACGCTGGCGTTGGCCGCCTGACAGCTCGGCTGGCCGCTTGTGCTCCAGGCCATTCAGGCGCACCAGGTCAATCAGTTCGCCGATCCGTTTGTCGCGTTCTGCCGCGGCCACACCGCGAATCTTCAAGCCGTAGCCGATGTTGGCAGCGACCGACATTTGCGGGAACAACGCGTAGTGCTGAAACACCATACCGATGCCGCGCTGCTCGACACGCAGCTCAGTCACGTCAACATCCCCAAACAAAATTCGACTGCCGGCATTGGGCGTTTCCAGCCCCGCAATGATGCGCAGCAATGTGGTCTTGCCGCAGCCTGAAGGGCCCAACAAGGCGAGTACTTCACCGGGCTCAACGTCCAGGGTAGTGGGCTGCAGGCCGCGCGTGCCATCTGCGTAGGTTTTAGCGCAGTTGCTGATGGTGATCCGTGTTCGTTCAATTTCCATGATGCTTTTCAATCAGTTTGCCAATGGCTTGCAAGCCCCATAAAACAGGCAGGATGACGAGTAAAAAAACGAGCGTGTAGGCCGAGCCGATTTCAATTCGCATTGACGCATAACTGTCGGCCAAACCAACGGGCAACGTGCGGGTCAGGGGTGTGTGCAGCATCCAGGTCAAGTTAAATTCACCCACCGACAGCGTGAACACCATCAAGCTACCCGCCACGATGGCAGGCAGCACGGCAGGCACCAGCACGCCTAAAAACCTTTGGGTAAAACTGGCACCTAGCGTACGTGCCGCTTCTTCCATGGCAGCCAAGTCGTTGCGCTGAAAAGCTGAGCTGACGGTACGCACCATAAAAGGCAAGGTAAACACCATGTGCCCAACCAAAATAAAGGCGAAGCTTTGCCGAAAGTCACGCATGTGGCCGTAGGTCAAGATCAGTGCGAGGGCAGTGGCCAAGCCTGGTACGGCGACGGGCAGCGTGAGCAATTCTTCAAACAATCTGGCAGCGCGCGATTGGCTGCGCGCCAAGGCGTAGGCGCACGGTACGCCGATTAGCAGATTTCCCAGCACGCACAGCAGGCCCAACATGAGCGACCAGGTGATGGTGCTGCCGTACACGTCCAGCACCTCACTCAGCCAGCGCAGCGTCAAACCGCTTTTGATACCCGCGCTGTAGCTGTTGACCAAGCCTGCCATCACCGACAAGCCTATGGGCGCGAGCATGAAGATGCTGACGATCAAAGTCACGCCAATCAGCAGTCCAGGAGTTTTAGAGTTGACTCTCATGGACTACAAGCCCGCCGCTGCGGCGCCGGACTTGCCTGACGTGAAATGCCGCGTGACAAACAAAACCAGCCATGTGATCAGCCCCAGCGTGATCGACAAACTCGCCGCTAGCGCAAAGTTGGCGTAATTGGTGAATTCGTTATAAATCGTCATCGGCAGCACTTCAAATTTGCTCGCCAGCGTAAAAGCGGTGCCAAACGCCCCCATCGAAGTGGCAAAAACAATAGCGCCGCAGGCTATTGTTGTGGGCGCCAGCTCAGGTAGCCACACGTCTTTGGCGACTTGCCAACGCGACGCGCCCAGTGAGCGAGCGGCCTCTTCAAGCTGTGCATCCATCGCGCTGGCCGCTGCCGTGAAGGTAGCGATGGCGCGCGGCAATGAAAAATACAGGTAGCCTAAAAACAAGCCAGTCAGGCCATAGGCAAAAGTCGTTCGGCCAAAGCCTGCCCAGTCGGTCAAGTCAGCTACCAGGCCCTGCCGACCACCCAGCAAGATGATGAAAAAGCCGATGATGACGCCGGGAAAAGACAACGGAAGTGTGAGCAATGAGAGCAGCAATTGCCGCCCTTTAAAAGCTTGCCGACCCAAGACAATGCCCACCATCGCACCGAGGATCAGCGTCAGCAGCGTGACCACCAGCGACAAGCTGACGGTGTTGACCAGGCTTTGCAAATAGCGGCTGTTGGTCAGTACCGCAAAGTAAGTGTCCCAGCCTTTTTTAGACGGTAGCCCCAAGAGTTGCACTACCGGCAGCAACCAGAACGCGGCAAAAAATGCAACGGCTGGGGCTGCGCAAAGACTGAGAACACCACGCATGGTTTTACTGCGCTTCTTTTAGATAGCGGTCAGAAAACGCTTTTTGCACCGCCGCCATCTTGCCGTAGTCCACGGCTTTGGCACGGGCATACTCGCTGGCAGGTAAAAAGCGTGACTGAACTTCGGCAGGCATCGTCACATTTCGTATAGGGCGCAGGTAAGCGTTGGCCCAAATCGTTTGGCCTTCATCTGACAGCACAAAGTCGAGTACTTTTTTGCCGTTGGCTGCTTGCGGGCTGTTGGCGACCAGGCTCATCACGTAGGGCACGATGACTGTTCCTTCAGCGGGAATCACAAACTGCACGTTGGCCTTGTCTTTGTATTTGGCTCGGTAGGCGTTGAAGTCATAGTCGAGCAGAATTGCAATCTCACCTGACAGTACACGCGCGTACGAGGTTTGTTTGGGGACGATCGGTTCGTTTTTTTGCAGCGCTTTAAAGTAGTCAATACCCGGTGTGAAGTTGTCCAGCGTACCGCCGCGCGCCTGGTTGACAGCCACCGCACCCACGTAGCCAACAAAGGCCGAAGCTGGGTCCAGGTAGCCAATCAAACCCTTGTAGTCGGCTTTAAGCAAATCTGCCCACGACTTGGGCACAGGTTTGCCTTTGAGTGCATCAATGTTGACCATAAAACCCAACGTACCGGTATGAATGGTGAACCAGTTGCCTAGTGGGTCTTTCAGGTTGTCGGGAATGTCATTAAACGCTGCAGGCTTGTAAGCGGCAACTACGCCGTCTTTTTGCGCCTGAATGGCAAACGTCACGCCCATGTAGGTCACGTCGGCCACCGGCGTAGCTTTTTCAGCCACCAGTTGCGCCAGTGCCTGGCCAGAGTTTTTGTTGTCAGGCGGCACGGTGATGCCGGTTTTGGCTTTAATGGCCTTGAGCTGGCTGGCCCAATCAGCCCATTCTGGTGGGCAGTTGTAGCAGATGGCAGTTTGTGCCGCTGCCAAGCCTGTTGCGGCTATACCCAAAGCAAGTAGTGCGCAAGCAGCTACGTTTTTCATAGTGAATTTCATGTGAACTCCTGGTAGGGATAAACGGTTAAACAATGAAGACAACTCAGGTTTTCTTGGCTGAAAACTTCTCGTATTTTTTAGTGGCTGAAGCAACGCGGGCGCAGGACTCGCCTTGGCGAAAACCATGCGGCAAGGTCAAGCTGGCATCGGGCTTCAAGCGTGAGCCACCAGCCAAAGCCTGCACCAGCAAGCCCGTAGCGCGTCGGCCAATGTCTGCATTCGGTTGCGTGATGGTGCTGAGCATGGGCGTGAGGTCTTCACCCAACGCGATGCCGTCAAAGCCCACCACGCTCAGGTCGCTCGGCACCCTCAGGCCAGCCAAATGCGCTGCGCGTATGCAGCGTATCGCCAGCAGATCGTTGGAGCACACCAACGCGGTCGGGCGCTGTTTTTTTAATAGCAACTGGCTGATGTTTTGTGCCGCGCTTTTTACAAACGGAACCTCCAGCAGGTCAGCGGTTTTCAGTCCGGCCGCCCGCATGCCTTTTTGAAAACCACGCAATCGCTGCTGGGCACGGTCAGAAGCCGCCAACTGGCCGCTGACCAGCGTGATGTGGCTGTGCCCGAGTTGCACCAAATGCGCTACCAGCTCAATCACGGCTGATTGGCTGTCGACCGACACGCAAGGGTGAGCAGCGTGGCGGTTGTAGGCCAGAACATATGGCAGCTCGGCAGCTTTCAGGCGCTTGAGCGCGCGCGAGGTTGCCGGATTGGAGACCACCAAAATCATGCCATCAACATTGCCAGCCAGCAGTAAATTAACAGCATGATCTTCTCGCGCAAGCTCATAGTCTGTGGTGATCGGCAATATTGCGTAGCCCGCCGAAGTTGCAGCGCTGGCAATGCCGTCCAGGCACTCAGCAAACACCGGGTTCAGCAGCGTTGGCAGCACGACACCCAGCACACGGCTGCGCTGAGTGCGCAGCGTGCGTGCGCTTGCGTTCGGCATGTAGCCCAACGCTTCGGCGATAGCCTTAACTCGCTGCCGCGTGGCTTCGGTCACCTTGTCTGGCAGGTTAAAAACCCGCGAGACGGTGGCGCTCGACACGCCTGCCTGCGTGGCTACTTCTTGAATGCTCACCATGTGTCTGTCTTTGTTGATAAAAATGTAATCGATTACATTTTTAACTCAATGTGTGACGTTGATGTGACAACAGCTAGTCAGCGCAACCCCCCCTATTGTTTTGTAAGGCGAAAAAAAAGACCTGCATGCAGGTCTTTTTGGAAAACGTTTAGCGGCTTCGGCGCACTCTTAAAATCTCATCCAGAATCAGGCAAACGGCACCTACAGTAATTGCGCTGTCTGCCACGTTAAAGGCTGGAAAGTGCCAGCCAGCCAAATGAAAGTCTAAAAAATCAACAACGTAGCCGTGCAGCGTGCGGTCAATCACGTTACCAATGGCGCCGCCCAAGATGCAGCTGAGTGCAAACGAAAACAGCTTTTGACCTGGGTGCGATTTGAGCATCCACACAATAAAAATGGCCGCAACGATGCCAATGCCGGTAAAAAACCAGCGCTGCCAGCCGCCCGCGCTTGCCAGGAAAGAAAACGCAGCGCCGCTGTTGTGCACCCGTACCACGTTAAAAAAGCTGGTGACGTAGGTAGCGTCGCCCAACTTGTAGTAGCCCAGTATCAACACCTTGGTGAACTGGTCGGCCAGAACAAGCAACAGCGCCAAACCGAGCCACGGCAGCAGGGCGCTTGATGTTTTAGAAAAGTTGCTTTTAGCCATTACGCAAATGTCCTGTTTTCGCCCGTGCCGCACAAATTGCTGATGCAGCGGCCGCAAATGGTGGGGTGTGCTGCGTTGCTTCCAACGTCTTCCACATAGTGCCAGCAGCGCTCGCATTTGGTGTTTGAGCTGGCTTTTACGCTTGTTTTATAGGCGCTACCCGCTACTAAGGTTATAGCAGATGTAATGAAAACGAATTTTGCGTCTGCGCCCAAACTGCTCAGCAAAGCATAGTCGTCAGCGGCAACCTCAAGCGTGACTTCAGCCTGCAGTGATGAGCCAACTTTGCCATCGGCGCGCAACGCTTCAATGTCTTTGTTCACGGCATCGCGAATTTCGCGGACGCGTGTCCATTTGGCCAACAGCGCACCGTTTTTCGGTTTGAAGTCTGAATACGTTTCCAGAAAAATCGATTCAGACGCACCAAACGTCGTCCATGCCTCTTCAGCGGTGAAGCTTAAAAACGGCGCCATCCAGCGCAGCATCGCGTGGGTGATGGCGTGCAGCGCGGTTTGTGCGCTGCGGCGTGCGTGTGAATCGGCGGCGGTGGTGTACAGCCGGTCTTTCAAAATGTCGAGGTAGAACGAACCCAAGTCTTCGCTGCAATAAATTTGCAGTTTGGACACGACGGGCTGAAATTCATACACCTCGTAGTGCGCCAGGATGTCGGCTTGCAGTTGCGCGGCACGGCTCAGGGCGTAGCGGTCAATCTCCAGCAGTTCGTCAAACGGCACAGCGTGCTTGGCCGGTTCAAAGTCACTGACGTTGGCCATCAAAAAGCGCAGCGTGTTGCGAATGCGGCGGTAGCTGTCCACCACGCGCGCCAAAATTTTGTCGTCAATGCCCAGGTCGCCCGAATAGTCGGTTGACGCGCACCACAGGCGGATGATTTCTGCGCCCAGCTTGCCTGAGACTTCTTGCGGCACGACCACATTGCCTTCGCTCTTGCTCATCTTGCGGCCCTTGCCGTCGACGGTGAAACCGTGCGTGAGCAAACCCTTGTAAGGCGCGCGGTCGTACATGGCGCATGACGTGAGCAGCGATGAATGAAACCAGCCCCGGTGCTGGTCGTGGCCTTCCAAGTACAGGTCGGCTGGCCAGGTCGATTGCACGGCGTGGCTGTGTTTGAGCACATGGTCATGCGTGGTGCCAGAGTCAAACCATACGTCCAGAATGTCGGTGCTTTTGATGTAGTTGGGCGCATCGTTGCCGATGATGGATTCAGCCGTGGCTTTACTCCACGCTTCAACGCCACCTGCTTCGACCATGTTGGCGGCCAAGTCCATGATTTCCATCGTGCGCGGGTGCAACTCGCCGGTGGCGGTGTGAATGAAAAACGGCAGCGGCACGCCCCAGCTGCGCTGGCGGCTGATGCACCAGTCGGGCCGGCCTGCAATCATGTCCCTTAGCCGAGTTTTGCCGTTTTCGGGGTAGAACTTGGTTTGCTCAATCGCGTCGAGGGCGAGTTTGCGCAAAGTTGTCGGCGCTTTGTCTTTGGTAAAAACCCCTTCGCCTTCATCCATGCGCACAAACCATTGCGCCGCAGCGCGGTAGATGACGGGCGTTTTATGCCTCCAGCAGTGCGGGTAGCTGTGTTCAATGTTGACGGTGGCAAACAAGCGGTCGTGCTCACGCAGCTTGTCAATCACCAGCGGCGCGGCTTTCCAGATGTTCAAGCCGCCAAACAGCGGCAGGTCATCCACATAGCGGCCATTGCCTTGAACGGGGTTCAAGATGTCGTCAGTCGCAATGCCGTTGGCCACGCAGGAGTTAAAGTCTTCTACGCCATACGCAGGTGACGAATGCACGATACCGGTGCCGTCGTCTGCGGTGGCATAGTCGGCCAAAAACACGGGGCTTAGGCGCTTGTAGCCCACATCAACGTCATAAAACGGATGCATGAAGTTAAGCAGTGCGAGGTTTTTACCGAGCGTGGTGGCAATGATTTGGCCTGTGAGCTGGTAGCGCTCAAGGCACTTTTCTACCAGCGATTCAGCCAGCATCAAAATGCCGCGCTCTGTGTCTACCAGTGCGTAGGTCAGTTCAGGGTTGAGGTTGAGTGCCTGATTGGCAGGAATCGTCCACGCTGTGGTGGTCCAGATGACTGCAAAAATAGACTTATCCACACTTGCCCCCACCCCAGCCCTCCCCCGGGAGGGGAGGGAGTTTGAATCGGGTTCGCTCGTGCCCCGCCCGCGGGAAGGTTCGGACGGGGGCTCTCCTAGTCCAAACGCAGCCAACACGTTTTCAGGCTCAAAGGCTTTGAAACCTACATCCAGCGTTTGCGATTTTTTATCGGCGTATTCAATTTCAAATTCGGCAAGTGACGAGCCGCAGTCAAAGCACCAGTACACGGGCTTTAAGCCGCGGTACACAAAGCCGCGTTCCATGATGCGTTTGAGCGCGCGAATTTCATTCGCTTCGTTGGCGTAGTCCATCGTGCGATAGGGGTTGTCCCATTCGCCGAGCACGCCCAGGCGTTTGAAGTCTTCTAACTGCCCGGCAATTTGCTCGGTGGCAAAGGCGCGGCTTTTGGCTTGCACTTCATCACGGCTTAAGTTGCGGCCATGTAATTTCTCGATGGCGTTTTCAATCGGCAGGCCGTGGCAGTCCCAGCCCGGCACGTAAATGGCGTCCATGCCCTTAAGCTGGCGCGCCTTGACGATCATGTCTTTGAGAATTTTGTTGACAGCGTGGCCGATATGGATTTTGCCGTTGGCATACGGTGGGCCGTCATGCAATACGAATTTCACTGAGCCCGCACGCGCTTCACGCAGCTTTTTGTAAATGCCTTTGTCTTCCCAGTCTTTGACCCAACCCGCCTCGCGCTTGGGCAAATCGCCGCGCATGGGGAAGGGCGTGTCGGGCAGGTTCAGGGTGCTGCGGTAGTCGGTTTTGACAGTGTTTGTTGTGGTGTCGGTCATGGCAATCGCTTGAGGTGTACCTGCAGGACGTGTCTGCAAGCAAGAATTGAGGGTGTGATAAACGAGGCGTTACGGGCCAGACCCGTATTGACTGATCGTTTAAATTCGATCGCGCGTGGTTTGCCGGGCGGTCTCACCGTGCAGGTTGGCAAAAAATGCACGTGCGTCGGCACAGTCTTTTGCGATGCCTTCTTTAAGCGCATCCAGACCGTCGTACTTCAGTTCGTCATGCAATTTGT
>JANOWB010000434.1:0-3261 GCA_031417695.1 Polaromonas sp. | reverse complement strand
CCAGCACCGCAAGCGTCTGGCCCAGAAAGCAGCGCGCAGGGCGTTGTCGACTATTTGCTGGCACTGTTTGCCAGCGATACGTCAGACGTCAATGAGCCACGGCTAACCGAGAGCATTACCTTTGCCACTGAAGAGTTGGCTGAGCCCAGCCCGATCTGACGCGGCGTTGTGAAGGCTCTGCAGACTTGGGCGCCTGAGGGCTTGAAGACTTGATCAGCAGGCGGCTCAATATCCAATCATCCGGCAGCACCTTTGGAGGCTGCCGGATTTTTTGCGTGGGTTGTCGCTAACCGAAGCGCCTTACTTATTCAAATAATTCAGCGCCAGCTTGCCGGCCGTTGCCGCAATGCCGCTGACCAGCGTGCCCCACGCCATGTCAATGAACGTCAAGCCCAGCGGCCAGTCTTTAACAACGGCCAGGTTGGTCAAGTCATAAGTTGAATACGCAAAAAAGCCGAACAGCGCGCCCATCAAAGCTGCCCTCCACACCGGGCTGTCGGCCTGCGGCAACACGGCAAATATCACCAGCCCTACCGGAAACAGCAAATAAAAAGCAGCAGCCGCCCACAAGTTGGGGTTGGGGCTTAGCAGGCCGCCCATCGCGTTGGCATAAGTCGACTTGGCAATGACGCCAAGCCAGACGGCGTCAATAACAAACATCGTTAAAAACACGGCCAGGTAAAGGCCAGCGTACTGCATCATGGGTTTTCTCCTGAGGTCAATAAAAACAAAACCGAATTATTGACTGGGCCTTGAGGGCAGCGTGTAGGCGATGGGCGCATTTGCAGGCACGGCAGTATGCTATTTATTACATAGCTGCTCGCGCCCGTATTTATTGGGCTACAGCTTGTTTAGACTCCTGTTTCAGGCCTTTTTTGATCAATCCGCCTTGATATTGGCGGTTTTGATGACCTTGCCCCACTTGTCGTATTCAGCCTGCGCATAGGCCATCATGTCACGCGGGCCCATAAAGTTGGCTTCAGCGCCCAGGCTGTTGGCGCGCTCTTTAAAGGCGGGCACAGCCATGATTTTTTGCACCTCGCTGGCAACGCGGTCAACCGCAGCTTTGGGCGCTTGCGCGTGGGTGTACAACGCGAACCACGCATCCACCTCATAGCCTTTCAAGCCAATTTCTGCGCCAGTCGGCACGTTAGGCAAGCTGGCCAGGCGGCGCGGGCCGGCCACCACCAGCGGTATGAAGCGGCCGCTTTGAATATGCGGCATGAGCGAAGGTGCGGTCGTTACCGTCAGGTCAATTTGGCTGGCCAGCAAATCAGAAATCGTGGGGCCAGATCCGCGGTACGGAATATGCGTCATAAAAGTGCCCGAGAGTTGCTTGAACAGCTCTGTAGCGATGTGCTGCACACTGCCGTTGCCCGAGCTGCCGTAGTTCAGTTTGCCGGGGTTTTTCTTGGCGTAGGCAATCAATTCTTGCGCGGTTTTAATGCCTAAATTAGACCGCACCACCATCACTTGCGGGGCCGAATACACATTGGCAATGGCCTGCAAGTCTTTTAGCGGGTCATACGGCAGCTTGACCAAATGCGGGCTCATGCAATGAAATCCCGAGTACGCCATCAGCAGCGTGTGCCCGTCTGGCCGGGCTGCCAACACTGCCTGCGCGCCAACTGCGCCATTGCCACCGCCGCGGTTGTCGACTGCCACAGGCTGCCCGAGTGCTTTGGCCAGCGGGTCAGAAATAGCGCGGGCTGAAATGTCTGCCGTGCCGCCCGGTGGCGCGGGCACGACGATGCTGAGCTGGCGCTCTGGAAAGCTTTGCGCGCGCGCCCACGGGGCGGCCAGCAAGGCAGCGCTAGCGGTGACGGTAAGCGCTTGGCGGCGAGAAAGCTTGTGGCTAGGGTCGAAGTGCATTCAAAATCCTGTGGGTGTAAAAAAGGCAAGCTCTGTTTTTAATCTACCCGCGATGGCTTGGGTATTCGGAAAAGCCATGATTCCGCATCATTGCGGCCGATTTCGGTGCCCAGACTTGAAATTGACATGGTTTGCCCCTATTATTAGCACTCTACGGGTTTGAGTGCTAACACTGCACCCCAGCCCGACAGATCGTTAAGTTCAGCACCCTGTTGCTGGCGCTTTTTGATTGATACAACCCTTTTTACAACTGGAGAAACCATGAAACTTCGCCCCTTGCACGACCGCGTAATTGTCAAACGCGTCGAAAACGAAACCAAAACCGCCTCTGGCATCGTCATTCCTGACAGCGCCGCTGAAAAGCCTGATCAAGGCGAAATTTTGGCTGTTGGCCCTGGAAACAAAAACGACAAGGGCGAAGTACAGCCTGTTGGCGTCAAAGTTGGTGACCGCGTTTTGTTCGGCAAATACAGCGGCCAGACTGTCAAAGTTGACGGCGACGAGTTGCTCGTCATGAAAGAAGAAGACTTGTTTGCCGTTGTCGAGAAGTAATCTCTTCACCTCAAGTCACTATTTATTTAATAGCTGCTCGCGCCCGTATTTATTGGGCTGCAGGCACTTTTAATACCTATTTTTAGCCTTTTTCAAGCTTTTTAACCCTTTTTAGGAGCCAAACATGGCAGCAAAAGATGTAGTTTTCGGCGGCGAAGCCCGCGCACGTATGGTCGAAGGCGTGAATATTCTCGCCAACGCCGTCAAGGTAACCCTGGGCCCGAAAGGCCGTAACGTCGTGCTGGAGCGTTCATTCGGCGCCCCTACCGTGACCAAAGACGGTGTGTCCGTCGCCAAAGAAATTGAACTCAAAGACAAGCTGCAAAACATGGGCGCGCAGATGGTTAAGGAAGTTGCTTCCAAGACGTCTGACATCGCTGGTGACGGCACCACGACCGCAACTGTGCTCGCACAAGCCATCGTTCGCGAAGGCATGAAGTACGTTGCTGCCGGCATGAACCCAATGGACTTGAAGCGCGGCATCGACAAGGCCGTGACGGCTTTGGTTGAAGAGCTGAAAAAAGCTTCCAAGGCAACCACCACTTCCAAAGAAATCGCGCAAGTTGGCTCGATTTCCGCTAACAGTGACGAAACCATCGGCAAGATCATTGCTGATGCGATGGACAAAGTCGGCAAAGAAGGCGTCATCACCGTTGAAGACGGCAAGTCACTTGAGTCCGAGCTCGACGTGGTTGAAGGCATGCAGTTTGACCGTGGCTACCTGTCACCGTACTTCATCAACAACCCGGAAAAGCAGTCCGCCATTCTGGACAACCCGTTTGTGCTGCTGTACGACAAGAAAATCAGCAACATTCGTGACCTGCTGCCTACGCTGGA
>JANOWB010000433.1:0-5405 GCA_031417695.1 Polaromonas sp. | reverse complement strand
CGTCGGGTTTGGCGGCGCGCATCATGTCTTGATCGACACACCAATCGGCAAAAGCTGTTTTACGCGCTTCGTTTTCAGCCTCATAGCCCATGCTGGTCCACACGTCGGTGGTGACCAAATCTGCGCCAGCGCAGGCTTGCATCGGGTCTTTGAAGACTTTGTAGCTGTCTGACGAACGCAGCCCCGCAATGTCCTGATCCACTTCATAGCCGCTGGGTGTGCTGACGTGCACGGTGAAGCCCAAAATCTCACTCGCTTGCAGCCAGGTGTTGGCCATGTTGTTGCCATCGCCCACCCAGGCAACGGTTTTGCCCGCAATAGAACCACGGTGCTCAATGTAGGTAAAGATGTCGGCCAAAATCTGACACGGGTGAAACTCGTTCGTCAGGCCGTTGATAACGGGCACGCGTGAATGCTCGGCAAAGCGGTCAATCTTGGTTTGCTCAAAGGTACGAATCATCACCAAATCAACCATGCGGCTGATGACTTTGGCGCTGTCTTCAATCGGCTCAGCGCGGCCCAGCTGGCTGCCTTCGGTGGTCAAGTTAACCACCGTGCCGCCCAGCTGGTACATGCCGGCTTCAAAGCTCACGCGGGTGCGGGTCGATGCTTTTTCAAAAATCATCGCCATGGTGCGGTCGACCAGTGGCTGGTGTTTTTCGTAGGCCTTGAACTTCTTTTTAATCAGCGCGGCGCGCTCGAATAAATACGCGTATTCCGCCGCCGTTAAATCGCTGAACTGCAGGTAGTGCTTGATAACTTTGGTCATTGCTTATTCGTTAATTAGCGATTCTTTATGCGCGCTGGTGTCGTTAGACTTGTCGAACAAAAACTGCTTGATCAGCGGCACCAAAATGGCTACCACTTGGTCAGCCTCGGCCGTGGTCATGATGAGCGGCGGCACCAAGCGAATGACCGAATCCGCCGTGACGCTGATCAGCAAGCCTTCGTCTGCCGCCTGCTTTAGCAAGTCGCCGCACGGTATAGCCAGCTCAATGCCCAGCATCAAACCGCGGCCGCGAATGTTGACCACACCGGCCAGGCCAGACAGCTCGCGCTCTAGCGCTGCACGCAAATGCCCGCCCGTGTTCACGGCGTTGGCAATGATGTGGTCTTCTTCCAGAATGCGAATCGTCTCTACCCCCGCCCGCATCGCCAGTGGGTTGCCGCCAAACGTGGTGCCGTGGTTACCCGGCTTAAAAATGGTCGCGGCTTTTGGCCCGCAAACTACTGCGCCAATCGGCACGCCAGAGCCCAAGCCCTTGGCCAGTGGCATCACATCAGGCTTGATGCCAGACCACTGGTGCGCAAACCACTTGCCCGTGCGGCCCATGCCGCATTGAACTTCATCAATCATCAACAGCCAGTCGCGCTCGTCGCATAACTTGCGCACGTCACGCAGGTACTGGTCGTTCATCGGGTGCACGCCGCCTTCGCCTTGAATCGCTTCAAAAAACACGGCGGTGACGTTAGGGTTGCCAGCGGTGGCTTTTTTAATCGCTTCAATGTCGTTCAGCGGCACGCGAATAAAGCCCTCCACCAGCGGGCCAAAACCGGCTTGCACTTTGGGGTTGCCGGTGGCGCTCAGGGTGGCGATGCTGCGGCCATGAAAGGCTTTTTCGTACACGACAACTTCAGGCCGATCAATGCCTTTGTCATGGCCGAATTTGCGGGCGAGTTTTAATGCGGCTTCGTTCGCTTCAAGCCCAGTCGAGCAGAAAAATACGTTCTCAAGGCCTGACAATTCCACCAGCTTGGCGGCCAGCGTTTCTTGCAGCGGCACGTGGTAATAGTTAGAGCAATGGATCAGCTTGGTGAGCTGGTCTTGCAGCGCGGGCACTAATTTTGAGTGGTTGTGGCCCAGCGTGTTCACGGCAATGCCGCCCAACGCGTCGAGGTAGCGCTTTCCATTGACGTCCCAAATATAGCAACCCTGGCCGTGCGACATCGCAATCGGCAAGCGGCCGTAGGTGTTCATCACGTGCGGTGAGGCGGCTTCGATGTGATGGGGCAGGGCAGCGGTCATGGTGAGCTCCAGGCTAGCTACAAAAAAAGTGAAAGTTGATTCTAGAGGCAGAGCCAGATTAAAGAGTTGCCCATTTCGCATCACTGTTATGAAGCGTTATCCGATCAAGTCTTATATAAGATGTGATAATGTTGCGGTGCAACACCCGCCATTTAATAAAGCTATCAAAGAAGTCTTTATTCAAGGCATTACCCAAGACGGCAAAACATTCAGACCCAGCGACTGGGCCGACAGGTTGTGCGGGGTAATGAGCCCGTTCAGGCCCGGCGGGCCGCAGCCCGGTAGCCACCTGACTTACTCGCCCTGGTGCATTCCAACTTTAATTAACGGTGTGCGCTGCGTGGTAGTAAACGCCGAACTGCGTGAGCTTGAGCCGATGGCTTGGGACTTTGCCATTAACTTTGCCAAAGACAATAACTTGCAAATGGCTGAGGCTTGTCTGATACCCGAACTACCTAAAAAATAATCTTGTCAAACGAAAACAAAAAAGCCGTCGTTAGACGGCTTTTTTGACTTCGTTTGCAGCGCACCCAACAAAACGGCGGAAGTCTCTTTTAATCAAGCCTTCCGGGCTTTTTGCTTAATTTCTTAAGCAGCTAGGGCCAAGGCTTTCACCTTGGACGACAGGCGGGACTTGTCACGCGCTGCCTTGTTTTTGTGAAAAATACCTTTGTCAGCCACAGTATCGACAATGCTCTGGGCTTTGGCAAAAGCATCTTTGGCTTTTTCCTTGTCGCCAGCTGCAACGGCTTTTTCAACGTTTTTCACAGCGGTGCGGTACTTGGAACGCAGCGACGTGTTGGCGGCGTTGAGTTTGGTGTCCTGGCGGACGCGTTTGCGGCCTGATGCCAGGCGCGGGTTCTTTTTCTTGGGTTTGGCGGTTGCCATAATTTAATTCCTTAGGGTATCGGATCAGTATTAACTGACACCGAAAATGGTCTGCGGATGTTGCAAGCGAAGCTTTCCATTATAGCGCGGCAGCGCTTAAGAGCCTGCGCTCACTAGACCCGCGGCATACCATTGGGCAATTACCCTGTAAATTTTTTGAAATCACACGCGACTGGGGCGGCGATGCGCGAGAAGCGGGCAGCGCGCGCCTTTCAAAAGAATATCCAGTGCAACTGCCCAACGGTCTGCGCTAGTCAAGCTGTGATTTTGCGAAGGATCCAGCTTGTTACCCTGCCGTAAACTCCAGCTGTGTCACTTTTCAAATCCGCCTCGACCGTCTCTGCCCTCACGCTAGTCTCACGCATCACCGGCCTGGCGCGTGAACTGCTCATTGCATCAACTTTTGGTGCCAGCGCAATGACCGACGCTTTCAACGTCGCATTTCGCATACCCAATCTGTTCAGGCGCCTGTTTGCTGAGGGCGCTTTTAGCCAGGCTTTTGTGCCAGTGCTGGCGGCCAATAAGGCGCAGCATGGCGACGCCGAGACCAAACTGCTGATTGACCGCGTTGCTACCATTTTGACGTGGGTGCTGCTACTCACCGTAGTGATTGGTGTGGCAGCTGCGCCGTTGCTGGTCTACGCCATGGCCAGCGGCTTAAAGCAAGACCCGCGCGGCTTTGAGGCCGCCGTGTTCATGACGCGCTGGATGTTTCCGTACATCGCCTTCATGTCGCTGGTGGCGCTGTCGTCGGGTGTGCTTAACACCTGGCGGCGCTTTGCGGTGCCTGCGGCAACGCCGGTTCTGCTCAACATCGCCATGATTGCGGCAGCCTGGTTTGGCGCACCGTGGTTCAAGGCGCAGGGCATTGAGCCCGTTTACGCATTGGCCGTGGGCGTAATGGTGGGTGGCGCGTTGCAGTTGGCGGTACAAGTCCCAGCGCTGCTCAAGCTCGGTTTATTGCCAAAAATAAGCTTCAATTGGGCTGTAGCCAAGCAATCATGGGCGCAACCAGCTACCAAAAACATAGTAAAGCTGATGCTGCCCGCGCTGCTGGGCGTGAGCGTGGCGCAAATCTCGCTGCTCATTAATACACAAATCGCCTCGCACCTT
The DNA here is from genome assembly GCA_031417695.1 of Polaromonas sp. GTDB lineage: Bacteria > Pseudomonadota > Gammaproteobacteria > Burkholderiales > Burkholderiaceae_C > Polaromonas. Next base: position 1,378 of record JANOWB010000433.1, on the reverse strand, counting down.
ACGCCGGGCAGTGTGAGTTGGCTCAGTTACGCCGACCGCTTAATGGAGTTCCCCACTGCCATGCTGGGCGTGGCCATCGGCGTGGTGTTGATGCCCCAACTGGCCGCGGCCAAAGCCGCTGACGACGCGAAAAAATACTCTGACATGCTCGATTGGGGCTTGCGCATTGTGGTGCTGCTGGCCGTGCCCAGCGCCGCTGCGTTGCTCACTTTTGCCACCCCGCTGGTCGCCACGCTGTACCACTATGGCGCGTTTTCTGACCGGGACGTGGCGCAGACCACCACCGCACTGATGGGCTACGGCGCGGGGCTGGTGGGGCTGGTCGCCATCAAGGTGCTGGCGCCCGGCTTTTATGCCAGTCAAGACATCAAAACGCCGGTAAAAATTGCGCTGGTGGTGTTGGTGTTGACGCAGTTGTTGAACGTCGCGCTGGTGCCGTACTTTGCCCATGCCGGGCTTGCACTCGCCATTGGCATTGGCGCGCTTGTCAATGCGCTGTGCCTGTTGGTCGGGCTGCTTCGCCGTGGCAGTTACAAACCGGCACCGGGCTGGGGCGTGTTTGCCCTGCAGGTGCTGGCGGCCACGGCTTTGCTGACTGTGTTTTTAATGTGGTCAGCTGGTGCAGTCGACTGGGTGGGCTTAAAAACCGCTTATTGGCAACGAATCGGGCTGCTGGCATCCGCAATATCGGCGGGAGCAGCTATTTATTTTGTAGCGTTGTGGGTGTCGGGCCTGAAAGTACGGCAACTGATGCGCCGCTAGCTTGGCCCACGCCGGTTACTTGTTCGCCCCGGTGACTTCGCGGCTTTTTTGTGAGAAAGTACGGTTATGGCGTTAAACCTTCAAGTCCCTTCTGCGCTGCAATACTTTTCTAGCTTGGTCGAAAGCGACCAGCACTTTCCGCTGCTGGAAGCAGCCATCAGCCTGGCCCAAGACGAATACCCCGACCTGGACGTGCAGCAGGCGCTAGGCGATGTTGACCAGCTGCAGGCGCGACTAAAGCGCCGCTTGCCGGCTGATGCCTCAGCCCTGCAAAAGTTGCGGCTGCTTAATCAGTTTTTCTTTCGCGACTTGGGCTTTGGCGGCAACGTCAACGACTACTACGACCCCGACAACAGCTACCTGAACAGCGTGCTGAAATCCCGGCGCGGCATACCCATTAGCCTGGCCGTGCTGTGGCTTGAACTGGCCAGCGGCGTGGGCTTAACAGCACGCGGCGTGGCTTTTCCGGGGCACTTTATGGTCAAAGTTAATTTGCCCAAAGGCCAAGTGGTGATGGACCCGTTCAGCGGCCAGTCGCTTAGCCGCGAAGAGCTGGCCGAGCGGCTGGAACCCTTCAGGCAGCAACGCGGGCAAGAGCCACAAGATGCGCCGCTGG
>JANOWB010000432.1:0-3422 GCA_031417695.1 Polaromonas sp. | reverse complement strand
GTCGCCTACTGGATGCTGCCGCTGGCCATCGACCGCGCCGTGGTCAACCCCGGCTTTGACGCGCTCAAACTGCTCACACTTTTTATCAGCGGCATGTTGCTGCAAGGCGCCTTCAACCGCGCACCCCTGGCGCTGCAGTTGTTCTTCATGGGCTACTGGGTGTCGATGATGTGTTGGCTAGGCATCTATTTCGCCACCACCGACCTGCGCCTGTGCAATGCGTATTCGCAGGCGAGCCAAGTCGCTACAGGCTGGAGTTTGTTAGCGCTAGGGTTGCTGCTGGGTGCGGTTTGGTTGGCTGCTGCTGGACGTATGCTGGTTAAAGTTGCTATTAAATAGTGAGCTGTTAGCGCCGGTATTTATTGGGCTACAGTCCTATTTTTTAAGGTTGATACGTCAAAATTGCGGGTAAGGCCTCGTATCTGTTCAATATCGCCGTGCGTTCATGAAAACTGAACAGCGTAGTCAGCGCGGGGTCGTGTTGTGCGTAAAACCAACGAATATCCCTGCGCACCCAGCATCGCCCTCAGCCTACTCCCGAACAATCGGCACCTGCGAGCCGAGCGCTGCTTTGGCCACTGACTCAAGCAGATTGCCGCTGCCAGGCTCCACCAGCGTAAATGAGGCTACATTTTTGGTCCGCTCCATACCCGCTTTGAACAAACACACACAGCTGTGATGCGGGTGCTGGGCCGAGGCGTACAAGATGCCGTGCAGCTCTTGCTGCCTGCAATCTTGCGCAAACTTTTGGCTGGTCTCGTATCGCATCGACTGCAGCACGGGGTAACGCTCCTCCAGACCGCGCAAGTCCGCCAGGCGCAAGCTCGCTCGCCCGTCAAAACTCACCAAAGAGCGTTGGGCCAGCTGGTCCCAGTGGCAACTGCGCACCTCTCTGCGAAATAGCGACTCATAGAACGCAGTCTCGGCTGAGTCAGCCAAATAGGCGGTGGGCTCGTCCGCAAGGTCGAATCGTCCGGCCAAGCCACCCGGTGGTGCCAGCACATAGCCCTTCAAGCGAACGCTATCGCGCCGTGCGCTTGTGCGTTGCACGCGGTGCCACGTTTGGTGGGCAGGAATTTCAATAATCGGTGGGTTAAGTTCTTTGAAGTTCATGGGTGAGGTCAGTGCGCCTCAGCCGTTGCCAGTGCCAATATGCGCTCAGGCGCCGCGCCCTGCTCCAGAGCTGCGCGGGGAGTCTGGCCATCCAGTGCGGTGGCGGGTGACTCCAGAAACGACAGCAACTGCCAGCCGTCGTTACTTCCCAAGGCTTTGGCCAAGGGCTGCAACACGGGCCAGATGGCAGGCTCAAACTGCCAGCGCGGCAGCTTGAACCCCCGGCGCAAATGCGCCACGCCAATGCAGCGCCCCGCCTTGATCCAGGCGTTGACTGTCACACGAGTCGTGCCCGCCAGCTCGGCAGCTTCATCGGTGGAGATCATGTCGGCAGCATCCATGCGCTCGCGACGGTATTGCGCGCCAGAGCGCAGCAAAGCCTGTGTTTGCGCGGCGGTGGCGTAAGCGCTGTCGGTAGCAGAGCCATTGCGGGATTGGGTAATTTCTTTGGCAAACGATGAGGAAATGGTTAAGGTGCTCATGGAGGTGTTTCGGGGCAGGTGCGCGTCAAGGCGCGTTGCGCAGGTTGGCTTTGGTGGTGGAGAAGAATCCGATACAACGCGGTAATGCCGAAATTGCCCAATTGCGAGCTGCCTGTGAGCCAGTGAATTGGTAGGCGCTGTTGGCACTCGGTCTTAGTGCTGTTGGACGTGGCTCAAGCACTGTTAGATCGGCGCCAGTCTTGTGAATAATCACTTTGTTCAAAACAGGAAGCGTGTGCCGCCGCTCAACAATGCCTGCGATAGATTGCAAGATAGCAAGGACTTTGTCTTGCGTGGCTTTAAGTACGATCATTTGAACCTTTCAATGCCTGCGTCCTGCTTTCGCCACCTAAGGTGGATAGCTTGAACTTCCGCGAGCTACGCGAATTTTAGTTCATTTCGTAAATTTAGACAATCTCGTTAAGTTTGTTTAACTTGCGTTGTGCGATTTGCGAACATCGAGGCGTAAATGGACGTCGAGGAGCATATTTGAATCTAACCTCTGCCGTTAGCCGTGACTTCCAGAAATAATCCCAAACGCTATGAAAATATGAGCAGCTTGCACCCATATTTATTGCGCTAGAGTATCATTTTGTTGAATTTCTTGATTCGGCGGCAGCTTCACCTCACAACCCTCAATTCACCTTCACAGCCCGCCAATCAATCAAATTGTCCGCACGGTGCGGAATATCCACAGTCTTCCTCATCGCCCATGGAATGATCTGGTTGTGCAGCGGGATGTCGGAAATGAGTTCGTCGTCGGCTGAGTGCCATTTGTTCAGTGGGTTAACTTAAACGGCCAGCCCCAAACTTTTAACAGCTACTTCGACCGAGGAAAAAATGAATTTGTAGTCATGTCGACCAACCATAGGTGGCAAATAAGTCTCCGCAGAAAAAATCCGGCTATAGCAATTTAAAATAGACAAAGCGCGGTCAAGAAGTGGCTGAATGTGGTCGTCTGAAAGAGCGTCGTTAGCTGCGCCTTGTTGCAGTCTTTCGGTTGTCCTAATACCTCTGTGTGCTGCTTGATTGTTGCGGTAAGTCATCAGCTTTTTTACTAACGGCTCGGACGCACAGCACAGCTTGATGTCCTCACGAAGCTTGGTCGCGTCAGGGGCGGCTGCATTTTCCAGCAGGCTATCAACATAGGGATTGTCTTTCAACCGCTTTCTGAGCTCTTGATTTTCAAAAAGATATAAATTTGATTGAATTATCTGAAGCCAATTCAGCAAGTGCAGCGACGTTTTTTCTTGGTCAAAGGCGCGGCAAAGATGCTGTAGCGCTGCAGTGTCGTGGGCACGAAGTGTCAAGTACCAAAAAGTGTTGGATTGTGCTGAGACAGATGAAAAAATCTCTAAACTTGAGCGCAAGTCGCTGCCCATACGCCAGTGAGCGTGAGCGTCGAGAATATCGCTTGCGAGCGCTTTGCGTAAGCGATCGAATTCGGCTGGAGACTTAAGGGCAAGCCTTGCTTCCACAGAGGCGCTCAAGTATTGGTTGACGGTTATCCGGTGATCAATTCACCTTCACAGCCCGCCAGTCAATCAAATTGTCCGCACGGTGCGGAATGTCGACCGTCTTTTTCATCGCCCACGGAATAATCTGGTTGTGTAGCGGGATGTGCGAGATCAGTTCATGGTCTGCGACCAGCGCTTGTTCGATAAGGCGGTTACGCGTCGGCGCATCGGTTTCTTTGCGGATGCGTTCAATCAGTGCGTCTTGCTGCGGGTTGCTGAAGCGGCCCAGGATAAAGTTCCCGTCGCCGCCTGCGCCCACGGTGCGGATGAGTGACTGCAAACTGTAGAAAGCATCAAACGTTGGTACGCC
>JANOWB010000431.1:0-4756 GCA_031417695.1 Polaromonas sp. | reverse complement strand
GGCCGAGGGCGCCAGCGTGGGTTTGCTGGATGCGGACATTTACGGCCCCAGCATTCCGATGATGATGGGCGTAACGGGCAAGCCTGAAAGCATCGATGGCAAAAGCATGATGCCAATGCGCGGGCACGGCCTGCAGGTGATGTCAATTGGCTTTTTGGTCGAGCCTGACCAGGCCATGATTTGGCGCGGCCCCATGGCCACGCAGGCGTTAGACCAGTTGCTCCGGCAAACCAACTGGCAAGACCTTGATTATTTGATCGTCGACATGCCGCCCGGCACGGGTGACATTCAGCTCACCCTTAGCCAGCGCGTGCCGTTGACAGGCGCGGTCATCGTCACTACGCCGCAAGACATTGCGTTGCTTGATGCGCGCAAAGGCATCAAAATGTTTGAAAAAGTCGGCGTGCCGATCTTGGGTATTGTTGAAAATATGGCCGTGCATGTGTGCACCAATTGCGGCCATATTGAGCATATTTTTGGTGAAGACGGCGGCAAAAAAATGGCCGCTGAATTCGAGATGGACTACCTTGGCGGCTTGCCACTCGACATGCAAATTCGCCTGCAGGCCGACGGCGGCACGCCCACAGTGGTGGCGGACCCGAACGGCAGCGTGGCGGGTTTGTACATGGCGATTGCTCGCAAACTGGCGGTGTCGGTGGCGGCAAAAGCCAAAGATTTTTCAAGCAAGTTCCCGAGCATCACGATTTCAAAAGACACTTAGAAATAAGCCAGCCGCAATGAACCTGCTGTCATCGCTCAGATACCTTGCCGCGCTAGACGAGCACAAACACTTCGGCCGCGCGGCTGCCGCGTGCCACATTACCCAGCCTGCGTTGTCTAACGCGTTGCGGGCGCTTGAAGACGAATTTGGCATTGCCATCGTTACGCGGGGCCGGTCGTTTGGCGGCTTCACGCCCGAGGGCGCGCGGGTGCTGGCCAGTGCGCAGCGCATGCTGCGCGAGCGGGAGCTGCTGCAGCAAGACCTGAACAGCGTGGCAGGTAGCCCGCAGGGCACGCTCAGCATTGGTGCGGTTCCGACGGCAGTGCCGATAGCGGCACGCTTTGCCGCCATGCTGCAAACCCGTCACCCCGGCATAACACCGGTGGTGCGCTCGCTCAGCTCGTCAGAGCTCGAGGCGGGGTTAGAAAATTTTTCACTTGACATGGGGCTGGGCTACACCGAGCGCATGGCCGACCATGGCGCCAAACTTCGGCATGTGCCGCAGTACACAGAGCATTACTTTTTGGTCCGTAAGTCGGGTCAAACCACGCAAGCGCAGGCTGACCGTTTGCAAATGGGGCCAAAAATGACGTGGCTGGAAGCTTCCAGCCTGCCGCTGTGTTTGCTGACCCGCGAAATGTACAACCGCACCATCATCGATGCCGCGTTTGCGCTGGCGGGCGCGGTGGTCAAGCCGGTCATTGAGACCAATTCGATTCTCACTTTGGCCCTGACCGTAGCGGTGGGCGACGTATGCAGCGTATTGCCCGGCGCGTTGATCAGCGCGGTGCGCGGCTACCGGGAGCTGGAGGCGCTGCCACTGATTAGCCCAGACGTGCTTACGCCCATTGGCTTCATGTTGCAGGGCAGTAACCGCACGTCGCGCACGCTCGACGCTGCCATGTCAATGGCGCAAGATGCGGCGTGGTTGCGGCATGTGGCTGCGCACAGCGGCTTGCTGGATGTGACTGAGCAGCCGTAAAACTCTTCAACGACTGCGCCCTAGCGGTACGTTTATTTTTTGAATCAATCCATTTTCGAATGGAATTTGACCAGTCACAAGCATTGCTCAATACTCCGTTGTGGAAGCTGTAGCAGGCACTGACTTCGCTTGCTTGCTACGCCAAAAGGAGCGAGCGTCATGACCAAACAAAAAATCGAGTTTTACAACGGCCCCGCAGGCGGCTGGGGCGCGTTGCGCAGCGTGGCGCAGGCGCTGATGGCGCAAGACATCGCCGTTAAGGGTGCCAAAACTTTGCTGTCAGCCAACCAGCCTGACGGGTTTGACTGCCCCGGTTGCGCCTGGCCTGATCGCAACCACGCGTCTTCTTTTGAGTTTTGTGAAAACGGTGCCAAAGCAGTCGCCGCTGAGGCTACTTCTCGCCGCGTGGGCGCTGAATTTTTTGCTGCGCACACCGTGAAAAAACTGGCCGAAAAAAGCGACTTTTGGCTGGAAGACCAGGGCCGCTTAACCCAGCCGATGGTGTACGACGCAGCGAGTGACAAATACAAGCCGATTGAGTGGGACGCTGCGTTTGAAATGGTCGCTAGCCACCTTAACGCATTGCCCGACCCCAACCAGGCGATCTTTTACACCTCGGGCCGCACCAGCAACGAAGCAGCCTTTTTGTACCAGTTGTTTGTGCGCGAATACGGCACCAACAACTTCCCCGATTGCTCCAACATGTGCCACGAGCCCAGCGGTGTGGGCATGCGTGAGCAAATCGGCGTGGGCAAGGGCACGGTAACCCTCGATGATTTTGAAAAAGCCGATGCGATATTTATCTTCGGCCAAAACCCGGGCACCAATCACCCGCGCATGTTGGGCGAGCTGCGTGCGGCCAACAAACGTGGCGCAAAAATTGTGTCGTTCAACCCACTCAAAGAGCGTGGCCTGGAGCGCTTTGCCGACCCGCAAGACAAGGTTGAAATGGCTACGCTGGGCGCAACCGCCATCAGCACCCATTATTTCCAGCTGCGCATTGGTGGCGATTTTGCGCTGGCCAAAGGCATGATGAAACACCTGCTGGCGCGCGAAGACGCGGGCGAGCCGACGATTGACCACGCCTTTATTGCCGAACATACCGTTGGTTTTGAAACGCTGGTCGATGACTTGCGTGCTGAATCCTGGGCACTGCTTGAGCAAGAGTCTGGCTTGAGCCAAGCGCAAATTTGCGCCGCAGCCGATGTGTACCGCGCCGCTGGCAGCGCCATTTTTTGCTGGGGCATGGGCATCACGCAGCACGCCAATTCAGTAGCCACGATTCAAATGCTGGTCAATTTGTTGTTGATGCGCGGCAATATCGGCAGGCCGGGTGCAGGCCCATGCCCGGTTCGCGGCCACAGCAACGTGCAGGGCGACCGCACCATGGGCATCTGGGAAAAGCCGCCGGCCAGTTTGCTCGACAAGCTGCAAGAAGTTTTCGGCTTTGAGCCGCCGCGCGCCAACGGCGTAGACACGGTTGAAGCCATCAAGTTAATGGCTGCGGGTGGCGGTAAAGTGTTTTTTGCGCTCGGTGGAAATTTTGCGGCGGCTACGCCCGATACGTACGTTACCTACAAGGCGCTGCGCAACTGCGACCTGACGGTACACGTCACCACCAAGCTCAATCGCAGCCATGTGGTGCATGGCCGGGCTGCACTGATATTGCCTTGCCTGGGCCGCACTGAAGTTGACTTGCAGGCCAGCGGCCCACAAGGCGTGACGGTGGAAGACTCGATGAGCATGGTGCATATTTCTGTCGGCATTAACCCGCCAGCGTCGCCGCAGTTGTTGTCTGAGCCCGCCATTGTTGCGCGGCTGGCGCAGGCCACTATTGGCCAGCGCAGCACGACCAACTGGCTGCATTTGATAGAAGACTACAGCCGCATTCGCGACAAGATTGAGGCCGTGTTTGTTGACTTCAAAGACTTCAACACGCGCGTGGCCCAACCCGGCGGCTTCAGGTTGCGCAACACGGCAAGCGAGCGCGTGTGGAACACTGCCGCTAAAAAAGCTACCTTTGTCGCCCATGCCGTGCCGCTGGACAGCCCATCGCACCGGGCTCGGGACAAGCACCGTGACACGCTGGTGTTCACACTGCTGACCACCCGCTCACACGACCAGTACAACACCACCATTTATGGCCATGACGACCGTTACCGCGGCGTGTTCGGCCAGCGTCGCGTGGTGTTCATCAATGCAGAAGACATCAAGGCGCTGGGTTTTAAAGACGGTGACTGGATAGACATCAAAACAGTTTGGGAAGACGCTAGCGCTGACGCCAGTCAAGAGCGCCGCGCCAATCGATTCAAGCTGGTGGCGTACAACATTCCGCGCGGTAACTTGGCTGCGTATTACCCCGAGACCAATCCACTGGTGCCACTGGCGTCAGTAGCACTCAACGCTGGCACGCCTGCTTCAAAATCCATTCCGGTGGTTCTGGTGGCGCACGTGGTGGCAGACGATGCAGCGGCCAATTTGCCGATTAGCCGCGACATTAACCAGACCGTGGAAGTTGCTGCGTGACCCTAAACACGCCGGCGGCAATCGACGATTTTTCTGCGGCGATTTTGCAAGTGCTGCTGAGCGATGAAAGTGCATTGGGTGTGTCCGTTCCGCGCCTTTGCAAGGCACTAAGCCGCAGCGCCAGCGTGGTGATGCGTCAGTTGACCTTGATGGGCGACGTGTGCGGCATGGGCTGGGTCACCGTCACGCCCGACGGTGACCGTTTTATGGTGCGGCTAACTGAATCGGGCAAGCAGGCCAGTCAACGTGCAGCCAACCCAGCTTGATGCCCCATGCTCGCACCGCTGACTGAGCACACAGTTTGTGTTTTTGCCGAAGCGTCTAGCGTGGGCGTGGGCGTGGCCACCCAAGACATGCTGGCCGCCGAAGTGCCGGTGGCATTGGTATTCAACGGCATTTCTCACGCCGTGATGATGGCCACGCCGAAAGATCTGGATTTGTTTGCGCTGGGTTTTGCATTGAGCGAAGGCATCGTTGACAACGCAGGCGAGGTGCGCGGCATTGACGTCGTGCTTGCCGACCCTGAG
>JANOWB010000430.1:0-1526 GCA_031417695.1 Polaromonas sp. | reverse complement strand
TACTCGAAATTGTCGACAAAGAAAAGCCGTTCGGCGTGATTGTTCAATACGGCGGGCAAACGCCACTCAAGCTGGCGCTGGACTTAGAGGCCAACGGCGTGCCCATTATTGGTACGTCGCCCGACATGATTGACGCGGCTGAAGACCGCGAGCGCTTTTCAGCCCTGCTGCGCGAATTGGCATTGAAGCAGCCACCCAACGCCACGGCCCGCACCGAGCCTGAAGCATTAGAAAAAGCCAGCACATTAGGGTACCCGCTGGTGGTGCGCCCCAGCTACGTGCTGGGTGGCCGGGCAATGGAAATCGTGCATGAGCAGCGCGACCTCGAGCGCTACATGCGTGAAGCCGTCAAAGTCAGCCACGACTCGCCTGTGCTGCTAGACCGCTTTTTAAACGACGCGATTGAATGCGATGTTGATTGCATTCGCGACGACACGGGTGCAACCTTTATCGGCGGCGTGATGGAGCACATTGAGCAAGCAGGCGTGCACAGCGGGGACTCGGCGTGCTCATTGCCGCCGTACTCACTCAGCGCTGAAACGGTGCTGGAAATCAAGCGCCAAACCGCCGCCATGGCCACCGCCTTGAATGTGGTCGGCCTGATGAACGTACAGTTCGCGATTCAGCACGTGGATGGCAAAGACCTCATTTACGTGCTGGAAGTCAACCCGCGCGCCTCGCGCACGGTGCCGTTCGTCAGCAAAGCCACTGGCATCCAGCTGGCCAAAGTGGCGGCTCGTTGCATGGTCGGGCAGTCGTTGGCCGCCCAAGGTATCACCAAAGAAGTCACTCCGCCGTACTTCAGTGTGAAAGAAGCGGTGTTCCCATTCGTTAAATTCCCTGGTGTCGACACCATTTTGGGGCCAGAGATGAAGTCAACTGGCGAGGTGATGGGCGTGGGCAAAACCTTTGGCGAGGCATTTGTCAAATCGCAACTCGGTGCAGGCACCAAGCTACCCACGGCCGGCACGGTGTTTTTAACCGTTAAAAACAACGACAAACCACGCGCGGTCGAAGTAGCACGGGCGCTAGCCGCTATGAAATTTGATATTGTGGCCACCAAGGGCACGGCTGTAGCTATTCAAGCGGTGGGGGTAGCTTGCAAGGTAGTCAGCAAGGTGGCAGAGGGTCGGCCCAATGTGGTCGACATGATTAAAAATAACGAGATCGCGCTGGTCATCAATACCGTTGAAGAGCGGCGCAACGCGATTGCTGATTCAAGGCAAATTCGCACGTCTGCGCTTTTGGCCCGGGTAACGACGTTCACAACGATTGCAGGTGCTGAGGCAGCGGTTGAAGGCATGAAGCATTTGGACAACCTAGGCGTGATATCCATCCAAGAAATGCATGAGCAACTGGCTTGATAATTTCAATTAAACTGGTATTTCACTAACGCCGCCACAGGGAAACCCGTGGCGGTTTCGCTTTTACTGAAGACACACCATGGCCACTATCCCCATCACCAAAATCGGCGCCGAAAAACTCAAAGCCGAGCTGCATGAGCTCAAGACGGTTCACCGTCCGTG
>JANOWB010000429.1:0-6294 GCA_031417695.1 Polaromonas sp. | reverse complement strand
GCGGGGCAAACCAAGCTTGATATTTTGGCGTTTACTTTTGTTTTGCTGCGCGTAGCCTATATCGTGGTGTACGTGGCAGACATTGCCAGCACGCGCAGCGTGATCTGGTTTTTGGCGCTGCTGACCAACGTAGCGATTTTGTTTGCTGGCTACCGTTGATCAGCTAACCAGCCAAGCAGTTGAGCACATTGGTAGCCAGGCAATTGGCTAGTCGCCTTTCTGCCAAGTCCTAGCGAGCAGGCATTGGCGTCGTTGGGGTAAGTACCCGAGCGGGATGTTCCCGATGCGGGTTTTTTTTCGTCTGGATAAGCTCAAGGGCATACAAAAGTATTCAAGCAAAGTTAACCCCCAACCGTGATTGAAGCTAAACATTTGCCCCGCCGCCGTTTTGTCTCAGCAATCGCCCTTGCTGCGGCCAGCGTTGCCGCGCCAGCGCTGCGCGCCCAAAGCAAAGTTGAAAAGCCGCGGGTGGTGCTGGCGGTAGACGGTAAAGCCGCCTTTTACTATTTACCGCTGACCATTGCAGAGCAGCTCGGCTACTTCAAAGCCGAAGGGATAGATGTTGAATTTGTAGACCTACCCTCCAGCCTTCGCGCCCATCAAGCGGTAGCTGGCGGCACGGCTGATCTATGCGCGGGTGCTTTTGAAAGCACGTTGCAGTTGCAATCCAAGGGTCAGTATTTGCGGTCGTTTGTATTGCTGGGCAGGGCGCCGCAGTGCGCTTTTGGGTTGTCGACCAAAGCGCTGCCTGCGCCCAGCACCATCGCCGATTTACGAGGTAAAAAAATTGGCGTTCCAGCCTTGGGTAGCTCGAGCCACCTGCTGGTGAGCACGGTGCTGTCTAAAGTCGGCATTACGCCGCTGGACGTGGCTTATGTGGCGGTAGGCGGGGGCGCAGCGGCGTTAAATGCCCTGCGCACTTGGCAGATTGACGCTGTCAGCCATACCGACCCGGTCATGACCATGCTAGAGCTGCGAGGCGAGGTAAAAACCATCAGCGACGCCCGTACGCTTAATGGTGCGCAAGCAGTGTTTGGCGGCACCATGCCGGCGGCCTGCCTGTACGCGCCCATCGAGTTTGTGCAGCAGAACCCCAAAACTTGTCAGGCCTTGACGAACGCAGTGGTTCACGGCTTGAAGTGGCTGCAAACAGCGGGGCCCAGCGACATCATTAAAACCGTGCCGGAAAGCTACCTGCTGGGTGACCGCGGCCTGTACCTGGCCGCGTTTAACAAGTTGCGTGAGTCGATTTGCCCAGACGGCATGATGCCCGACGACGGCCCCAGAACCGCACTGCGGGCATTGTCCGGGTTCGACCCTTCCATCGAGATTAAAAAGATCGACTTGCAAAAAAGCTTTACCAACGAAATGGCCAAGCGCGCAAAAGAGCGTTTTAAAGCGTGATTACGCTGCCTCGGCTGCGGAATACGTTATCGCTTCTTGCGTGAAGCGGGTGCGGGTTTGCTGCTGGCTTTGATGCTACTTTTTGCGCCGGTTTTACCTCGAGCGGCACTCACGCGTGTAGTCGATACACTTGCAGACTTGCGACCGTTGCCTTTGCCGGCAGCCATCGTGCGGCTGGCCTTCGCAATGATCGGCAAAAACACCACCACTTGCTGCCCAGCCTTGAAAGCTGCGCTTGCACTGGTCTTGTTCCAGTCGGCAACGCTGCTGGCGCTTAACTTGTAGCGCTTGGCCACACTGGCCACGGTTTCGCCCTTGCGCGCCTTGACCAGCGTGCGGCGGGTAACGATTTCTGGCGCCAGCGACATTTGAGCGTTATCGGCTACGCTGCTGCTCACGTCGGCCTGGGTGCCGCTAGGGCGGGTCACTAACAACGTTGAGCCGGCTTTGATCAGCATACGCGGCGGTATGTTGTTGGCAGATCGCAAGTCGGCTTCGGTCATGCTGACCCGGCGTGCCGCATCAGCAACGGACACGGTTGAAGGGGCCGTCCATGCGGTCCAGCTTGCTAACTGGCCTTTGTTATGCGCGTCAAAGTTGCGCTGAAAAACAACCGCGTTGTCCCAAGGCAGCAATAATTCTGGCGTGCCCGACGCAATGATGACTGGCCGGTGCGCTGACGGGTTCAGTGCTTTGAAGTCGTCAATTTTTACGTCGGCCAACTTGGCGGCCAAGGCAACGTCAATGTCGCGGGCCAGTTTGACGCGCTGAAAGTACGGGTGATTGCCAATCACCGGCAACTCGGCGCGAAAGCCTTGCGGGTTGGCCACAATGTTTTTAACGGCTTGCAGCTTGGGCACGTACAGCCGGGTCTCTGCTGGCATGTTCAAGTCGAGGTAGCCAGTGCCCAAGCCGGCTTTTTTATTGCGCTCAATAGCGCGGCCTACGCTGCCTTCGCCCCAGTTGTAAGCGGCCAGCGCCAAGTGCCAGTCACCAAACATACCGTAAAGCTTTTGCAAGTAATCAAGTGCTGCACGGGTTGACGCCAGCACGTCGCGGCGGTCATCGCGAAAAGCGTTTTGCTTTAAGTCAAAGTACTTGCCAGTGGCCGGCATAAACTGCCACATACCGGCGGCTTTTGCGCTGGACACGGCCTGCGGGTTGAACGCGCTTTCGATAAACGGAAGCAGCGCCAGCTCGGTCGGCATTTTGCGGCGTTCAAGTTCTTCAACAATATGAAAAAGGTATTTGCTCGAGCGCCCAGTCATTCGCAAAATGTAGTCGGGCCTGCTGGTGTACCACTGCTCGCGGTCCGCCACCAGCGGGTCTTGCAAGTCAGGCATACCGTAGCCGCGCCGAATGCGGTCCCACAGCTCTTTGGGTGGCTCGCTGAGGTCAGGCTTTAAGCCAACGCTTTTTGATGGCTCGCCAAGCATGATGGCCGCCGCCGCAGCGTCTGACGCTGTGCCGCTGGTTGCGGCTACGTCGGCTACAGGCTTGGGCGCTTGAGGCGTGGCTTTCGGAGCTTGGACAGTTTGGCCAATGGGTTGCGGCGCCGTCGTGCTACAGCCCGCGAGCAAAGCTGCGGCAAAAACAACAGCTCCGGCTACTAAACGACTGGTGAATGGATGACGATGGTGGCCAGCGGCTGCCAGCGGTGATGTAAAGGTAACTGGAAGGGTAAGGGTAAGGGAAGCGGAAACGGGAAGAGTCATTTGAATTCGTTTTTTAGTTGCCTGATGGCGGCAAATACTGACGTGTCGTCATGGGCTGCCGCGTCAAAGCGCTTGGCAGAAGAAACCAGTGCACTCTGGCGAGTGCGTAAAAACGGGTTGATCAACAACTCTTGCGCGATGGACGTCGGCAAGGTGGGCTGGCTGCGTTCACGCAGACCGATGCATTGCGCCTGGTACGCTGCCAGGTCTGCATTGGCTGGGTCTACCGCCACGGCAAAGCGCAAATTGCTCAGCGTGTACTCGTGCGTGCAGCACACCACTGTGTTGCCCGGTAGCGCGGCAAGTTTATCGAGCGAAGCCAGCATTTGCCCGGGCGTGCCCTCAAACAACCTGCCGCAGCCGCCAGAAAATAATGTGTCTCCGCAAAAAAGCAGCGGCTTGCCATTCATGTCGGGTGTGTAAAAAGCAACATGCCCTGCAGTGTGGCCGGGTACATCAATCACGGTGAATTCGAGCTGCAAGGCTTCAACCCTATCGCCGCCTTTCAGTGGCAAGTAGGGTTTGGGAATACGTTCAGTGGCGGGACCATAAACCACTGCGCCGCACGCTTCGCGCAATACATCAACGCCGCCCGTGTGGTCGGCATGGTGGTGCGTGACTAAAATCTGCTTGAGCTGCAAATTGTTTTCGCGCAGTACGTGCAACACCGCATCAGCATCGCCCGGGTCTACCACCAATGCATTGCTACCATCGTGCAGCAGCCACAGGTAGTTGTCAATAAAGGCAGGAATGGCGATTAATTTATACATGCATGGGTATCAATGGAATCAGGATGGACGCTGAAATTATAGGTTTTACTGATTGGCTGCAAACCCCACCCGGCAGATATTTGCTGGAGTGGGAACAGACGCAGTTTGACCAATCGGTAAGCGATATCTTTGGCTACCACGCGTTGCAACTTGGCTTTACCGAACTTGACGCGTTGCGTGCCAACCGCATGCCGCACCGGTGGCTTGCGGCAGCCGATGTGCTCGCCGACGACTTGCCATTGACCCCATCGGCTGACGCAAGTTCCCCAATGCGTGCTGCACTGGTCACCGATGCGGGTGCGCTGCCGTTCCCGGCTGCCAGTCTTGACTTGGTCGTGCTGCCGCACACGCTTGAGTTGAGCGACGACGCCCACGCCACGCTGCGCGAGGTAGAGCGCGTGTTGGTGCCCGAAGGCCGCCTGGTGATCAGCGGTTTAAACCCGGCCAGCCTGTGGGGCATGCGGCAAAGGCGGGCGCACTTTTACCAACGCTTTGGCCGGGGTGATTTGTTTTTGCCAGAGGCGGGTGATTTCATTGGTTATTGGCGCTTGCGTGACTGGTTGCGCCTGCTGAGCTTTGAAGTCGAATCTGCCCGCTTCGGCTGCTACCGACCGGCCCTGGAAACTTCGCAGTGGTTGGCCCGCTTTGAATGGATGGACAAGGCCGGCAAACGCTGGTGGCCGATTTTTGGCGCGGTGTATTTTTTGGTGGCCGTCAAGCGCGTGCGCGGCATGCGGCTGCTTGAACCCGCCTGGAAGCCACGCAAGGCAGTGGCCAGTGCACCGGCAGTGGTGGCCAACAAAGAACCCAACCTTCATTTATTTAACGCTACACCGAGCCCGCACGCTGATAAAAACACATGAACGACCCGCAACCGATTTCTGCGCACACTTCCGCCCAGCCCGTGATCATCTATACCGACGGCGCCTGCAAAGGCAACCCCGGCCCCGGCGGCTGGGGCGCACTGCTTAGCCAGGGCGGCACTGAGAAAGAAATTTTTGGCGGCGAGCTGGGCACCACCAACAACCGCATGGAGTTGTCGGCAGTTATTGAAGCACTGGCAGCCCTCAAGCGGCCGTGCCGCGTCACGCTTTACCTCGACAGCGAGTACGTTCGCAAAGGCATCACTGAATGGATCCACGGCTGGAAGGCGCGCGGCTGGAAAACAGCCGCCAAAGCGCCGGTCAAAAACGTTGACTTGTGGCAAAAACTCGACGCGCTGGTAGCCACCAGTGGCCACACCATCGACTGGCGCTGGGTTAAAGGACACGCCGGTGACCCCGGCAACGAACGCGCTGATGGCTTGGCCAATAAAGGCGTTGAACGAGCACTTGGTCGCATTTAGCTCGTACGTGGCGGCACGCGCGCGACCCGAGCGCCACTTGGTTTGTAAACGCGTCGTAAAGCTCGCGGCAAGCGTGTAAAAACTGAAGCTTGACTGTAGGCAAGGCATAGTCGCAACTGCTACATTCGAAGAAGTATCAACTTGTAGCAACTCAGTAGTCTCATGGCATCCAAAGCAATTTATTCGTTAGTCGCTGTTGTGGGAATTGCGGGTGCGTCAGGCGCTGCATGGTGGTTGCAGCAACCCAAATCAAACGCAGTAGCAGACGGAGCAGTGTCCGCTGCGCCCAAAGGCGCGGCAAGCGGCACGCCTGGCCCACCGGGCGCGCCAGGCAGCGCCCCTGGCGGTGGCCGACCACCGTCAGTTGAAGTCGCCAAGGTAGACGTGACCAAACTCACCGACGAAACCCAGGCAGTGGGCAGCCTGCGATCCAGGCGCGGCGTGGTGGTGCGGCCCGAAGTGGCGGGGCGCATTACCCAACTTAACTTTACCGACGGCCAGCGTGTTAAGGCGGGCCAGGTGCTGGTGCAGTTTGACGACCAGCTTCCGCAAGCTCAGGTTCAGCAGGCGCTGGCTGAATTGTCGATTGCGCAAGCAAATCAAAAACGCAATCAAGACCTGGTGGCGCAAAACTTTATTAGTCAACGTTCGCTCGACGAAAGTGCGGCCAACCTGCAAGTAGCGCAGGCCAAGTTGTCGTTGGCACGCGCCACTGCTGCGCGTCTGAAAATTGTGTCGCCGTTTGACGGTGTGGCCGGTATTCGGCTGGTGAACGTCGGCGACTATTTAAAAGACGGCGCAGACATTGTCAATATTGAAGACATGGACGCGATTTTTGTTGACTACCGCTTGCCCGAACGCTTTCAGGCAAAAGTCAAACGCGGCCAAACAGCGCAACTTGACTTTGACTCGTTGCCGGGCCGTAAATTTGCAGCACAAATTCAGGCCGTTGACCCGTTGATTGACGCCAACGGGCGCTCGGTGGGCGTGCGGGCCTGCATTGACAACCGTCAAGCGCAACTCAAACCCGGCATGTTCGCCCGCGTTAACACCGTTTTTG
>JANOWB010000428.1:0-3426 GCA_031417695.1 Polaromonas sp. | reverse complement strand
GCAATAAAGGTGCTGCGAATCACAATTTCAGGGCAAATCTCGCGCCAGCGCGCGATGCGCTCCAGGTTTTTTTCGCCACTGGCGGGCCGCTTCATGCGCTTTAAAACATCAGGGTGGCTGTGCTGCAAAGGCACATCCAGGTACGGCAGCACGAGGCCTGTGGCCATCAGCGGCAGCACCTCGTCAACACTCGGGTACGGGTACACGTAATGCAAGCGAACCCAGGCACCGTAGGGCTCGGCAATCTGGCCTAACGCCTGCACCAGCTCCAGCATGCGGGTTTTAATCGGCTTGCCATCAAAAAAGCCGGTACGGTATTTCACGTCAACGCCGTAGGCAGAGGTGTCCTGGCTGATAACCAGCAGCTCTTTAACGCCGCCTTCAAACAGCGCTCGCGCTTCGACCAGCACATCGCCAATCGGGCGCGACACCAAGTCGCCGCGCATCGACGGGATGATGCAAAACGTGCAGCGGTGGTTGCAGCCTTCGCTGATTTTTAGATAAGCGTAATGACGCGGCGTGAGCTTGATGCCCGCCACACCAAAACTGTTGGGCACCAGGTCTACAAATGGGTCGTGCGGCTTGGGCAGGTTTAAATGCACCGCGTCCATCACTTCTTGCGTGGCGTGTGGGCCTGTCACGGCCAGCACGCTGGGATGCATTTGCCGCACCATGTTGCCGCCGTCTTCGCCTGCTTTTGCGCCCAGGCAGCCCGTCACAATCACTCGCCCGTTCGCGGCTAATGCTTCGCCAATCGTGTCCAGGCTTTCTTTCACGGCATCGTCAATAAAACCGCAGGTGTTAACGATGACCAGGTCAGCGCCTTCAAAAGTTTTGGAGGTTTGGTAACCCTCGGCATTGAGTTGCGTCAAGATCAACTCAGAATCGGTCAGCGCCTTGGGGCAACCCAGGCTGACAAAGCCTACGCGTGGCGCCCGGCTACCGGGGCCGGTGAAAGTGGCAGCGGGGGGAGAAATCACTTCACTCATGGCTTACTTTTTTAGACCGAAAGCAGACAGCATTTGCTCGCTTTGCTTTTTCATTTGCTCTTGCATCTGGGTAAAAACATCTTTCGATTGCTCTACGTAGTTCCCCATCATGCCCTTCATCAGGGGTGACTGTGCGTTCATGAACTGCGCCCACTTTTCAGGGCTGGCGCCTTTAGATTGCTCGGTCATTTTGCTTTGCAAATCCATAAAGCTCTGCACGTTTTTTTCAAGGTAGGCGCCCATAAAGCTCTGCATTGCATTGCCGTAAAAACGAATGATGTTGGCCAGCACGGCCTCAGTGAACATGGGCGCTCCGCCCGACTCTTCTTCCAAGATGATTTGCAGCAAAATGCTGCGGGTCAAGTCGTCATTCGTCTTGGCGTCGAGCACTTCAAACGGCACATTGCCCATTACCAGCTGACGCACATCGCTCAGGGTGATGTAAGTCGACGTTTGTGTGTCGTACAGCCGCCGATTTGGGTACTTTTTAATCACTCGGCTGGGTGACGGAGCATTGCGTGGCTCGGTTTGCCCTCCAGCAGATGCTGCATTAAGTGCCTTGGGTGTCCTGGATGTCTCGGACATGGAAGCCGATTTCACGTTGATGGTTTTGCTGGTTGCCACTCGACATTCCTGACGTTGACCCCGATCATTCGCACTGGGGCGTTATCGCATTCTAGGAAATTTACGGCGATGGGTTGATTTGGGTTTTCGCGCCAGCCGAATAAAGAATTGCCTGCTAGGGCCCGTGAGCCGAAAAATGCAGAAAAACCGGGAAATTTGGTAGGCGCAATTGGACTCGAACCAACGACCCCCACCATGTCAAGGTGGTGCTCTAACCAGCTGAGCTATGCGCCTAAAGTCGAACCTAATTGTAGCAGAGCCTGTGCGGCACGAGACTTAGATTGCGTTAAAACTCAGCTTGCACAGGCGTTTTCAACGACGTCGAGCTGAGCGCACGCCCGCAACCCCAGCCACCACCGCCAGCACCTGCTTGAGTCGGGTGGAATCAGCTACTTCCACGGTAAACGTCATCCACGCAGTGCCGCCACCTGTGCCTTTCTTATCGTTGACCGACTGCGTTTGCACGCCTATCACGTTCATTTTTTCTTTGGTGAAGGCCTCAGACACATCGCGCAGCAAGCACTGCCGATCTGACGCTTCAATAGCCACGTCAACCGGGTAAAAAGCGCCGTTAGCAGCGGTGCCGGGCTTGTCTGGCGCATTCCACTGAACGTCAATCACGCGGTCGGGGCTGCCGCTGGCCATGTTGCGAAAATTGCTGCAGTCGCCGCGGTGCACGCTGACGCCCTTGCCTTTGGTGACAAAGCCCACAATGTCATCAGGCGGTGCGGGCTTGCAGCAGTTGGCCAATTGCGTCAGGAGCGAACCCATGCCCACCACCAACACGCCGCCCTTGCCTTTTGCGTTCTGGGCGCTTGATCGGCTCTTTTTGGTGGGTACAAATTCATCTTGCGCCGGCTCTGGCTCTGGCGGGCGCAGCAAATTTTCAATTGTGCGCAGGCTTAGCTCGTCTTTGCCCACTACCTCAAACAAATCGTCTGCCGCCTTAAAGCCCAGCTGCCCCGCCAGGTCGTCCAGCTTAATGGCAGTTTTGCCTTCGCGCTGCAGCAGTTTTTCAACTGCCTCGCGGCCCTTGGCAACGGTTTGCGCCATTTCTTGGGCGTTGAACCAGGCACGCACTTTAGACCTGGCCCGGTGGCTGGACAAAAAACCCAAGTCAGGGTTTAACCAATCGCGCGACGGCCCGCCTTCTTTGGCGGTGATGATTTCCACCGTTTGCCCGTTGGCCAGTGGAGTATTGAGCGGGACCATGACGCCGTCTATTCGCGCGCCCCGGCAGCGGTGGCCCACGTTGGTGTGCACGCTGTAGGCGAAGTCAACGCTGGTTGCGCCCTGAGGCAGCTCGACAATGGCGGCTTCTGGCGTCAGCACGTAGATACGGTCTTCAAACAGACCCTCGCCTTGCGCTGCGTCGCGCTGCGCAGACGAGCCCGACAACTCACGCTCCCAAGCCAGCAACTGGCGCAGCACCGCAATTTTGGCGTCGTATTCCCCGCTGGCCGACACGCCCGCATAACCTTTAACGCCGGCTTCTTTGTAGGCCCAGTGCGCCGCCACGCCGTGCTCGGCATGGTCATGCATGGCCTGGGTACGGATTTGAATTTCCATAGGCCTGCCAACAGAGTCACGCACCACGGTGTGCAGCGACTGATAGCCGTTGGGCTTGGGCTTGGCGATGTAGTCGTCAAACTCACCGCTGATGGGTGTGTACCGCGAATGAACCAAACTGAGGGCCGCATAGCAGCCGTTGGCGTCGGCGGCTATCACGCGCAGCGCACGAATGTCAAACACCTGGTGAAACGCCAGCGACTTTCCCCGCATTTTTTTGACAATGCTGTAGATGTGTTTTGGG
>JANOWB010000427.1:0-2405 GCA_031417695.1 Polaromonas sp. | reverse complement strand
GCCTACACCCCTTCCGTCGCCAGCGGCAATGCCGCCCGCCACATGACCAGGCAAGTACGGCACCAAATCAGCCACTACGCATACCGGCCCAACACCTGGCCCGCCGCCACCGTGGGGGATGCAAAAGGTTTTGTGCAAATTGAGGTGGCTGACGTCGCCGCCAAACTCGCCCGGCGCTGCTGTGCCGACCAGTGCGTTCATGTTCGCGCCGTCTACGTACACGCGCCCGCCGTGGCTGTGCACCAGGGCGCACAGCTCTTTGACGTTGGCTTCAAACACGCCGTGGGTCGATGGGTAGGTAATCATCACCGCCGCCAGGTTTGCGCTGTGCTGCTCGCACTTGGCTCGTAGGTCGGCCATGTCGACGTTGCCTTGCGCGTCGCAGCCGGTCACCACTACGGTCATGCCAGCCATTTGCGCGCTGGCTGGGTTGGTGCCGTGTGCAGATGCAGGAATCAAACAAATATTGCGGTGGCCCTGGCCCTGCGCATCATGAAACGCCTTGATGACAAGCATGCCCGCATATTCGCCCTGAGAGCCAGCGTTGGGCTGCAAGCTGATGCCTGCGTAGCCGGTTGCCTGGCACAGCCAGTCGCGTAACTGCTCGTCAAGCTCGGCGTAGCCTTGCTGCTGGTCTGCGGGGGCAAACGGATGGATGTTGGCAAACTCTGGCCAGGTGATCGGGATCATCTCGCTAGTGGCGTTCAGCTTCATGGTGCAGCTACCCAACGGAATCATGCTGCGGTCAAGCGCCAAGTCTTTGTCGCTCAAGCGGCGGATGTAGCGCAACATGGCGGTCTCAGAGTGGTGCGTGTTGAAGACCGGGTGCGTTAAAAAATCACTGGTGCGGCGTAGCTCGGCGGGGATCAGCGGCTCAATGCCTTTTTCAAAGTCAGCTACTTTGGGCAGCGCTTGGCCGGGCTTGGCGAAGATGGACCAGAGCAGTTCAATGTCGCCCCTTGTTGTGGTCTCATCCAATGCAACACACAGGTAGTCTTTAAAGTAAATTCGCAGGTTAACGCCCATTTCACGGGCGCGAGCAGCTATTGAACTGGTAGCGGAATCGGTTTTCAAGCTGATGGTGTCAAAAGCACTGTCACCGCGCACTTCAAAGCCCAAGGTGCTTAAACCTCGCGCCAAAATGGCGGTGTAGCTCGCCACGCGCTGGGCAATGCGCTTCAAACCCAGCGGGCCGTGGTACACCGCGTACATGCTGGCGACTACGGCTGGCAGCACTTGTGCGGTGCAAATGTTCGACGTCGCTTTTTCACGGCGAATGTGCTGCTCGCGGGTTTGCAACGCGAGGCGATAGGTCGGGTTGCCATGCACATCAATCGACACGCCGACCAAGCGGCCTGGCATGGAACGCTTGAACTCATCCTTGCACGCCAGATACGCCGCATGCGGGCCACCTGCACCCATCGGCATGCCAAAGCGTTGCGTGGTGCCCACCACAATGTCGGCACCCCATTCGCCGGGGGGAGTCAACAGCGTTAACGCCAGCGGGTCAGCGGCTGCAATAAAGGCCGCTTGCTTGCTGTGCACCAAAGTCACGTCGGCGCGCAAGTCATCAATTCGGCCGCTGGTGGCCGGGTACTGCGCCAGCACGGCAAAGTAGTCGCCTTTTAAAGCCGCGTGCCATTCAGGTGCCGAGTTGGCCAGCAAAACGGTAATGCCCAGCGGCTTGGCGCGGGTTTGAATCACCTCAATCGTTTGGGGATGACAATCGCCCGCCACCACGAAGGTGTTGCTTTTGCTCTTCACGCTGCGCTTGGCAAGCGTCATGGCCTCAGCTGCGGCGGTGGCTTCGTCTAGCATCGACGCGTTGGCGATTGGCATGCCGGTCAAGTCGCAAATCATGGTCTGGAAGTTGATCAGCGCTTCCATTCGGCCCTGCGAAATTTCGGCCTGGTAGGGCGTGTACGCGGTGTACCAAGCGGGGTTTTCAATGATGTTGCGCAAAATGACGCCGGGCGTGTGCGTACCGTAATAGCCTTGACCAATAAAGCTTTTCAGCACTTTGTTTTTTGATGCAATCACTTTGAGCTGTGCGAGTGCCTCGGCCTCTGTCACGGGCGCAGGAATCATCATGGCGCTGGATCGAGCAATCGAGCGCGGAATGATCGCGTCCATCAATGCCCGGCGCGACGCCGCGCCCAGCACGCTGAGCATGTGGGCTTCAGCGGCATCGTCAATACCGATGTGGCGGGCGATGAATTCAGACGTATTTTCTAAGTCAGCTAAGGGCTTGGCGGATTGCATCAACATGGTGGTGTGCCTCAAGAAAATTGAACTAAGTGATTGGGTCAGGCGTTGGCTGAAAAAGCGCTGTACGTGGTGTCGTCCATCAACGCATCGAGCTGCGACGCGTCAGACATCTTGACTTTGAAAAACCAGCCTGCGCC
>JANOWB010000426.1:0-8668 GCA_031417695.1 Polaromonas sp. | reverse complement strand
GCCAGACGCGATTGCATCTGGGTTTCTGCCTGCAACTCGACGTCGCGCAGCTGCTGACGCAGGCGATTCAAGTTGTCGGTCATGTCGCCCAAGGAGCCGCGCAGCTGACCCATCTCTACTTCCAGCCGCGATCGGGTGATCATGACCTCACCTGCCTGATTGACCATGCGGTCAAGCAACTGGGAGCGCACGCGAATAGACGCGTTGGCGGCTTGGCGCAGCGGCTGCATGGCCATCAATTGGGGCGCGGGCACCAGACCTTTACCGGCTTTGGGCGCGCTGGCCGGTGCCACAAATGGAGTAGCAAGCGATTCAGTCTCCGCGGCGGCAGCACTGAAGTTTGTTTGTACCGGCTCAGGCTGCGCGGCCGCCGGCTCTGGGGTCTGAACGGGCTGAAGACGAGACACAGGCTCATCAAGCACAGACGCGGCCGCTACGACGGGGTTGCGCAGCTTGTCGAGCATGTGCTCCATCGCATCAAAGCGCGCCAGCAGCGGCTCAAACTCTTGCGATGACGCTGAATCAGAACCTAAAAATTCGATCTCGGTTTCAATTTTGTGCGCGAGCTCGCCCAAACGCATGGCACCCGACAAGCGGGCACTGCCTTTGAGCGTGTGGAGCACACGCAAAACTTCCAGGCGCGCGCCTGCGTTGTCTGGTCGGGCAGACCATTGGCGAAGCGCACTGCCCAATTGCGGCATCAGCTCGGCGGCCTCTTCGTCAAATATCGGGAATAACTCAGGATCAATCGCGTCCACGGCGTCGAGCTCTTCGCCGCTCTCGTCTAAAGCCGCGGTTACGCTAGCGCTGGCCAGAAATGCGGCTGAAGTGGCGGAAATTGCCGGCCTGGCTGCGTACACCGGTGCAGCAAAGATCTGGGCTGATGCCACCGCAGCAGCTGTTGCTACCGTGGCGGCTGTTGCGGCATAAATTAGCGGCTCTGGCCCCGACGGTTGGGCGGTTGCAGTGTCTTGGTCGTCGAATTCGATGTCCTCAAACACCGCAGAAGTGGTCGACGATGCCTCCGAGATTTCCAGGCGCTGCAGTTGCTCAAGCACTTCAGGATTGCCTGGCTTAACAAACCCAGCGGCAAATTGATGCAGCAGCCTGCGAATGTCGTCCGCGGCTTGGATGAACAGATTAGCGTAGCCTGAAGCATCGCGGCTGTTGTAGTGCAGCTGCGATCGCTCAAGGCAATGCTCGAAAGCGCGCGCCATGTCTGAAAGCGATACAAAGCCAACAGTAGCTGACGAGCCCGCCAGCGAGTGCGCCAAACCAATCATGGAGTCGGTTGGAGGCGAGGTTTTCTCCAGCGCCCATTCGGCGACTTCGGTGACCAGGCGCCGCGACCACTCGTCGGCCTCGTTCAAATAAACGTTAAAAAGCGCCAAACCAATGCGCAAGTCCCCAATGACTTTTACTTGCTCGTCGGCGTTGTCTGAAGGGGAGGCGTCATCAAAAACCAAGGCGGCATCAGGCGCAGCTGGCGTGCTGATTGGTTCTTGCAGCAACATACCGGGGTTGGAAATAACCGAAGAAAAACCAGAGGGCTGGACGGGCTGCTGCTCGAAAGTTGGCAGAGGAGCGTCAAATTGCAAGTCCACATCGGGAAGCGCATCGCCAAACGGTTGCGACGCAATCGCTGACGACTCAAGAGCAGCGGCTTCGAGCGCGAATGAATCCAGCTGGCGTTGCAGCTCTTCCATTTCCTGCTGCTCTGCGCTGACACCGCCAACTTGGTCCTGGCTGCCCTGAGTAACGCCAAGCGGTACAGATTGGGCACTTAAGTTCGATGCATTTAAAGCCGCGGTGCCTGACAGCGCAGCCAAACTGTCGAAGTCAATTCCTTGAATATCTAATGCTTGCGGCTGGTACTGTTCGGGCGCAACTTCAGCCGAAAGCGGGGCAGGCACGGTGGACAGCGAACCACTGAACAGCTCCTGCATTTCGGCGTCAGAAAGCTCCGCGCTAACGTCAGGCGCATCTTGCACCAAGCGCGAATCGGAAAACCCAGAAACCACTGCCTGCTCGGGCAGTGTCGGTAAAGAAAGACTTGGCAAATCAGCCATGTCAAACACCAGGTCTGGCCCGGCCACCGCAGCCAGTTGCGACGAATTCGGCAACTCGGGCTGTGCGGCAGCAGGTGCAGGCTCGAGGTCAAGGTCTGGCAAATCGAAAGCCGACATGTCCATCAGCGGGGCTTCTACTGCTGATGGGACGGGTGCATTCAGCGCGCTAGCCGCCGCATCGGGCGTTATCGCCAAGGGTATAAAGCGCCCCTCCAACCGCAGTGCATCAGCACTGGCTTGGAATGGATGCGCCAGCCAAGCGGTGTCTTTGCCCGCACCAATGGCATCAGTCCAACGCGAAAACTCGCTTAGTGCACTATTAGACAGGTCGCGCAGCTCGTCTGTGGCCGGTTTCTGTTCAGCCAACCATGTGTTGAAAAGCTGCTCCATCGCCCAGCCAGCTTCGCCGAACTCGTTCAGCCCCACCATCCTGGCACTGCCCTTGAGCGTGTGAAAGGCTCTGCGCAAAATCGTTAACTGAGAGATGTCTGCTGGATTGACTGCCAACAAAATGAGCGCTTCCTTGCCGTTTTGCGCGACCTCTCTGGCCTCTTCCAAAAAGATATCTCGCAGATCGTCTTCTTCGAAGTCAACTTCTTCTGGCTTGGCGATCACAGGGGCTGCTACCGCTACTGACGCCACCAAAGCAGACATGAGCACCGCGGCGTCTTGCGGACCGCTTGAGGTAACGGCAAGCGATGCCTCTTGTGCAGATTTAGCAAGGCCGGACTGCCCGGCAAGTGCTGCATTGGTTGCCAGCGCATCGAGCTGCTGCGCTAGATCTGTGTTGGAGGCTCCCGCAGTAGCATCGCTAGCAATGCTGCTGAGCGCTTGCGGCAACGACAACGACGGCGCAGGCGCTGATAATTGAGCGGCTTCGGCGGGTGCCTGTACAGACCGATCTGCCCGGCCCATTAACGGCTTTAGTTCGCCCGTTTCGTCGTCGTATACAAAAAGCTTCTTCGCCAAAACAGGCTGGTAGTTCAGCATGTCGATCAAGAAACTGAGTGCGCCTACGTTGTTACCCAGCTGGTCAAACGTGCCAGCTGCTCGCGCGCGCTCTTCATCAACTTCGGTCTCCAGCATGCTTTCTACGCTGTCACGCATGCGCAGCACTGCCTGGGATGCCTGGTCTAAGCCCAACACCGACAGCACGCCGCGCATTTGCGCCAATTGCCCCGGTACGTCGCGCAGAACCAATTTGTCTTTTGGATTACGGAAAAACAAATCAAGCGACTTTTCAAGCTCGCTCAGCGATACACGCAGCTCGCCCACCACGCTGCCCATGGTCTGCTTGTCGCTAACCCGGCGATACAAGTCTTCCATCCACGTTTCGAGTGGCTGCGCATTTCCACCGTTTTTAACGCCGTCAAGTCGCTTGGCAAGGTGTTGGGTACGCACCGCAAGCTGGGGATCGGTCGGGTCTAAATCTTCAAAAGCGGCTTCCAGATACAGCACGGACGTAGCGACTTCCATCGCCAGCTCAACGGACGGCGCTTTGTTCGAGCGCGCAGTTTGTTCAATAGCGCTGGTAAGCGCTGCTGCCAGCGGCTCGCTGGGCGGATGCAACTTGACCAGGGAGTCCGATACCAAACCAAACTGATCAACGATAGTTTTGAATTTATTGGCATCACCCGCCGACAAAGACGACCAGGTTTCTTTTGCTGATCCGATACGCTTTCGCGCTTGCGCCAACAAGGCCGGATCGAACCTGCCGAATTGAATGGCGTCGTAGTCGACGGGCTTAAAGCGCGACAAACCAAAAGCTGCGTGAACAGCCGCCAGCACCGGGGTGCTGGCACTGATCTTGGCAGCAGCCTGAGCGCAAAAGAACAACAGGTCTTGCGCCAATCGATCAGAAACGCCAGTATCACCTTTGCTTAAGGCCGAGTACTGCATCAGCACCCGGGATGCCGCGCGGCGAACATACAAGTCGGGGTTGAGTGCGCTGTGCTCCAAGGCTTCAAAGTAAGCAGCTGCAATTTTCCAGAAAATTCTTGGCTGGCTATTTTCTTGCCGCGCTGAAAACCCAAGACTCAGGTCTTTGAGCATACCTGCCGCCTGTGGCGCACTGCCCTTCATTAGCTGGAGAATCGACTGGTCAAAAATCGTTCGAGCGGCATCGTCGTAGTTTTTTGGCTCTGCTGTTTGCGCCAATTCGGGCTCTTGCCAGCTCGATTCATAAGCCCACAAATCAGCCGGATGGATTCGGTCTGCGCGAACCACTTCTTGTACTTCGCGGTATTGCGGAAACAGCGACACCGGCGAAATCGGCCGGTTAGCCAACACGGCTTCCAGGTACTCGCTCAGTGCGAAACTGGCGCGTTCAATTTTTGCAGCGGCCTCTTGGTTGCACTGCTCTGGGTACTGAACAAACTTTTGAACCGCTGCTTCCATGGCACGCAGCACAAGCGCAGGGCCGGTCAGCCCAACCATCTCAAGAGCGCCAACCGCTTGGTGAAGTTGCTGGCGGGCAAGCCGCAGCTGACTGGCATCCAACGCAGCCAAATCGGAACCGCGCGCCGCTTCGGCCTCTCGTACGAAGCGCTTGAGCGCTTTAGCCGAGCCGTCTAAAGACTTGCGAAGCTCATCCAACACCCACGCCAACGGGCCAAGGTCATTAACAGCGCTGCTGGCATCAAGAGGGGTCGGATTTAAAGCCATAAATTAAATAGATCTTTATCAAGTTCACGGAGCAAGTTCAGCACAGGCGTACCAAAAAAGCTGCGGCGTTCAATACCCCGAATCAGGCAATCTTGAATCGCGACACTGACTGGCGCAGCTCCTCAGCCATGCGCGAGAGGTCTCGCACCTGAAGGGCTGTAGAGCGGGTGCCCTCCCCAGTTTGCTCAGTCACCGCAAAAATGTGCTGAATGTTGTCAGCCACCACGTTGGCAGAAGCAGCTTCGCGGGTTGCAGAATTTGAAATTTGCTCAATCAGGTCGGCCAGTCGGCGTGAAATGGTGTCAATCTCAGACAGGGCAGTACCGGCGCTGTCAGACAACTTGGCCCCTTCGACCACACCCTGCGTGGAACGTTCCATAGCGGCAACGGCGTCTTGAGTGTCGGTTTGAATGGCTTTCACCAGTGCCGAAATCTGACGCGTTGCGTCAGCTGAACGCTCAGCCAGTCGCTGCACCTCTTCTGCCACCACCGAGAATCCGCGTCCGGCTTCACCGGCTGATGCCGCCTGAATGGCAGCGTTCAGCGCTAGCACGTTGGTCTGCTCGGTAATGTCGGAAATCAGCTCGGTAATTTCACCAATCTCCTGGGACGATTCGCCCAGCCGTTTGATTCGTTTTGAGGTCTCTTGAATCTGATCACGAATCGAATTCATACCTCCGATCGCGTTTTGCACAGCCACGAGGCCGGACTCTGCAGCAGTTAGGGACTGGCGCGCCACTTGAGACGACTCTTGCGCCTGGGCAGACACACCGTTAATACGCGAGGCCATGTCCAGCACGGACTGGCCCGTTTCGCGAATCTCGCGCAGCTGCTCGGTTGAAGCGGCCAACAGCTCAGTCGATGTGCTCTCGACTTGCGCTGTAGTTTGCGCAACTCGCGTAGCCGTGTTTTGCACGTTACCCACCAGCTGGCGAAGCTCTTCAACCGTGTAGTTCACCGAGTCAGCAATAGCGCCAGTGATGTCTTCAGTCACGGTGGCTTCTTGGGTCAAGTCACCTTCAGCAACCGTCTGCAACTCATTCATCAGTCGCAAAATAGCCGCCTGATTAGCGTCATTGACGCGCTTGGCGTCCTGCTCAAGGCCGCGCGCTTCCAGCTGCTGCTTTTCTGCAACGCCCTGGCGCTGGCGACTGTCTATCAGCTGAACCCGTGCAATACCCACCGCGCAAGCCAGGCCAAACAAAGCAGCCAGCAACAGTGCAAGGATGGACCCGCCAGACAAGCCGCCTTGATCAGCGAGCTTGTTTTGCAGTTCTTCAAGATTTCGGCGCAGTGGCTCGCTGTCGGCAATGATGGAAGACTGCGCTTCGCGAGCAGACACCAAGCCTTGCAAGTTACCCAAAATGGCGCCGGCCTGAACGCGTGTTTGCTCGTACAGCGCCAGCAACGCATCGAGGCGCTCGCGTGTTTGAGGATCTTTCGAGCCTGACAAGCGCAATTCAGGACTGCCTTCTTTTAGGCCCTGTGCGATTTCTTTGAACGAGTTCAAGTCTTTGCCCAACAAGAACACCGCCTCTGGGCTCACGCCCTCGAGCGTCAAAAACTCATTGGCAGACTTACCAATTCGCTGCGTCAACATCACCAGCTGGCCAGACGCTGAAATTTCAGCAGGAGCCGCGCCTTGCTGCAGCTTCAGTGAAGAAACGGTTTCAGCAATTTCAAGCAAGTCAGACGACTGGCGATTGATGGTTCGCAGCGCAGCGCCCACCTGGGTCAGAATATTTTGTTGCGCCATCACAGTCGCGGCATTTTTTTCTGCACGCTCCATCAGGGGGAAGACTTTGTCTACGTCACTCTGCAGGTCACCTGAAACCGAGGTCAAGTTCAGCGAGTCATCACCTGACTTCAAACCGCGAACAGACTTGGCCAAAACGCTGGCGCTTTCTTTCACGTCGGGGAAAGCCTGGGCACTGCCGACCAGCGCCTGCGAAACGGATTTTGCGAGTCGCTGCGACTGCATCAGCGACTGACCAGTTGCAGTGGCTTCACGCGCCACTCTTTCAGATTGACTCAACGCAAGGTAGGCGACCACGGCCAACACCAAAACAGCCACACCCAACAAAATAAACAAGATCCGCTGGTGCTGCGAAATAGTGCGGCTTCCCAAAATCGGCAACTTGATCAGGTCAGTAGCATCGCCTGTGGCTTCAACTTCGCCCGGCAAAACGCTGCGCGGCGAGGCAACATCAAAATTAGAGTCTTTTCTGGCCATCATGCCGCCAGTAATCTCGGGTGAGAAGGTGTTGGACATCGGGTCCATCGGCACCGCCACCGAGTCCATAGCCATGCTGTCATCCGGCAAGCCGCTTTTGGGTTTGAACAAATTACGAATATTCTCGAAAACAGACATAGTGAACCTTCTGGAAGAATCGTTGTGCGCTACGCGGCGATGGTCAAAAAATGGGCTTGTTGGGCGAGCATTTGCAGGTTAATTTCCTGCCAGGATGCCCCCGTCTCGTCGGTGTACCGGTTGCCGAAAAATTCGGGGGAGTCGGCTGTTCTTTCCGAAAAATCATTAAAAGCATCCTGGTTTCTCAAGCCTGCCAGGCGGTCAATCAACAGCGCGCAATTGATCTCAAGCGCGCCGTTCAAAGCGACCAGCCGCGCGTCTTTGTGAAGCGCGTCTGACTTGGTCAGTGCCGGTTGCCCGGTAACGTAGCCGGCCAAATCCACCACACCAAAAAGGCCACCACGCAGGTTGGCAACGCCTAAAAACCAGCTGTGCGTGTACGGCACTGGCTGCGTAGCCACCCAAGGGAAAATCTCACCTGCGTGCGTCATGGGGAACAGGTACTTTTGCCCGCCTGCCTCAACGGCAAGCCACGACGGCGCCACACCTTGCGTACGGGCGATTTGCAACCGTTCAGCCAAGCGGCTTTGCAGTTCTCGAATAGCTTGTCTATTTGCCATGGTGACCGAGCGCTTGCGACTAGCCCAAAGATTTAATCTTGGCCATCAGCTCGTCAGCTTTCACTGGCTTGGTGATGTAGTCGCGCGCGCCTTGGCGCATGCCCCAAACACGGTCGGTTTCCTGGTTTTTGCTGGTGCACATGATGATGGGCACATCGGCGTAAAGCGGGTCCCGGCTAATAGCGCGGGTGAGCTGAAAACCGTTTTGGCCCGGCATCACCACGTCCATCAAGATCAGTTCGGGCTTTTCTTCAGCCAGGCGGCGAAACGCCTCTTCTGCGTTTTCGGCAGTTTTAACCGTGAAACCATTTTTGGTTAGCAGGTCGGTGAGGTACATGAGTTCTGTTTTGGAGTCGTCGACCACCAGAACTTTAGTAATTGTCATGCGCTTATTCCTTGTTGTGAGCTGCCGAACTGTTGAACGGTTTGCAGCAACTGATCTTTGGTAAATGGTTTGGTCAGGTATTCCTGCGACCCCACCATGCGTCCTCTGGCCTTGTCAAAAACGCCGTCTTTAGACGACAACATGACGATGGGCACATTTGAAAATCTGGCGTTGCGCTTGATGATGGCGCAGGTTTGATACCCATCCAGGCGCGGCATCAAAATATCGCAAAAAATAAGATTGGGGTGGAAATCATTGACTTTGGCAAGCGCATCGAACCCGTCTTCGGCCAACAGTACCTCGTGGCCACCCTGCTTTAAAAAAATCTCGGCACTGCGCCGAATGGTGTTGCTGTCGTCGATGACCAGGACTTTGAGTCCAGAACTGGGAATACTCACTGTCATGGCTCCTGTTATTTGCAATTCAGGCAGTTAACTTGATAACTGCCTCGATAACTACCCGGTTTGAGAAGGTGGCTTACAACCGCATGGCGGTTTGGTTAAATCAAAGCTCCACCATTTCGAAATCTTCCTTGCGGGCCCCGCACTCAGGGCAGGTCCAGTTCATCGAGACATCGGGCCAGGCGGTGCCGGCCGTTATGCCATGTTCAGGATCACCG
>JANOWB010000425.1:0-4397 GCA_031417695.1 Polaromonas sp. | reverse complement strand
CTGCAGCACCGATAACTTGGCGTAAAACCCCACCAGCGGCGGCAAACCCGCTAGCGACAACATGACAATGGCCATGACACCCGCGTACAGCGGGCTGCGCTGGTTTAGGCCCGTCAGGTCGCTGATCTCTTCAGATTCATGACCAGCACGCGCCAGCAGCATGATGATGCCAAACGCTGCAAGCGTCGTCAGCACATAGGTAATGGCGTAAAACATCGCAGCACTGTAGGCTGACTCGGTGTTGAGCTGGTTGCCATTGACCACCCCTGACAACATGCCCAGCAGCAAGAAACCCATTTGTGAAATGGTGGAGAAAGCCAGCATTCGTTTGAGGTTGCTTTGGGCAATAGCGGCCAAGTTACCAACCAGCAATGAGCCTATCGCCATCACCGCCAGCATTTGCTGCCAGTCGAAAGCCAGCGGCAACAAGCCCTCAACCAGCAAACGCATGCAAATGGCAAAGGCGGCCAACTGCGGCGCGCCACCAATCAGCAACGTGACTGCCGTAGGTGCGCCCTGGTACACGTCGGGCAACCACATGTGAAAAGGCACAGCACCAAGCTTGAAAGCCAAGCCAGCGACGATAAACACCAAACCAAACACCAGCACCTGGTGCTTGACTTGCCTGCTGGCAATGGCCTTGAAGACTTCGTTCAAGTCGAGCGAGCCTGTTGCGCCATAGAGCATGGACAAGCCGTAAAGCAAAAAGCCTGATGCCAGTGCACCCAGCACAAAGTACTTCATGGCGGCTTCAGTGGCGGTAGCGTTGTCGCGACGTAAGGCTACCAGCGCGTAGCTGCTAAGGGTAAGCAACTCTAGCCCCATGTAAATAACTAAAAAGTTATGCCCGGAAATCATCACGAACATGCCCAGCATGGCAAACAAACTGAGGGTAAAAAACTCACCGCCGCGCAGCATGTCACGGTCAAACGCATAAGGCCTGCCGTACACAAGCGACACCATCAGCGCGATGCACGAAAAGCACTTGAGCCAACTGCCCATAGGGTCAACCACCACCATGTTGCCAAAGCCGTAAAAGGTTTGGCCGCCCACGGCGTAAGCCGCTTCCAGCGCAGCCACCACACCCAGCGTGCCCAAGGTCATCACATAGGTCAACGTGCGCATGGGCGACTTCACCCACAAGTCGACCAGCAAAATAACGCAGCCCATGATGAGCAAAATGATCTCGGGGTAAACCGCGATCCAGGAGAGTTTGTCAATCATTGCTGAATTTTTCTGCGGTTAGTTCAGTTTAGATTTGGCAACGTGCGTTAGCAAATCAGTCACAGTAGTGTTCATCACGTCAGTAAATGGCTTGGGGTACAAGCCCATGTACAGCGTGGCAACAGCCAGCATGGCCAGCATCAAAAACTCTCTTGCGTTGATGTCTGTCAAGTTCTTTACATCATCATTAGTTACCGGCCCCAGGTATACCCGCTTGTACATCCACAGCGTGTAGGCCGCACCAGAAACCAACGCCGTTGCAGCAGCCAGGCCAATCCAGAAGTTGAACTTGACCGCACCCAAAATCACCATCCATTCGCCGACGAAACCAGCAGTCGCTGGCAAGCCGCAGTTGGCCATGGCAAAAAACAAGGCAAACGCTGCAAACTTGGGCATGGTGCTGACCACACCGCCGTAACTTGAAATTTCGCGTGAATGCACACGGTCATACAGCACACCGATGCACAAAAACATAGCGCCCGATACAAATCCGTGGGCAATCATTTGCACAATGCCGCCTGACACGCCCAGGTCATTAAAGATGAAAAAGCCAAGCGTGACAAAACCCATGTGTGCCACTGACGAATAAGCCACGAGTTTTTTCATGTCTTGCTGCACCAGCGCCACCAGGCCGACGTAAATCACGGCGGTAAGAGATAAAGCAATCATTAGCCACGCCCATTCGCGCGACGCGTCAGGCGCTATCGGCATCGAAAAACGCAAAAACCCATAAGCACCAAGCTTGAGCATGATGGCCGCCAGCACCGCAGAGCCGCCGGTAGGCGCTTCAACGTGGACATCAGGTAGCCAGGTGTGCACTGGAAACATAGGCACTTTTACAGCAAACGCTGCAAAGAAGGCGAAAAAGAGCAAGGTTTGAACCGTACCGCCCAACGGTAACTTGTGCCACGTCAAAATATCAAAACTGCCGCCGGACTTGTTGTACAGAAAAATCAATGCGACCAACATCAACAACGATCCAAGTAGGGTGTACAAAAAGAACTTGAAGGCAGCGTAAATTTTGTTGGGGCCGCCCCAAATGCCAATGATGAGGTACATCGGGATCAGCGTAGCTTCAAAAAATACGTAGAACAGCAGGCCATCTAGCGCGGAGAACACGCCAATCATCAGGCCGCTCAAAATCAAAAACGACGCCATGTATTGATTGACGCGAGTGGTAATAGATTCCCAACTAGCGATGATGACCACCACGTTGATAAACGCAGTCAGCAGCACAAACCACAACGAAATGCCGTCAACACCAATGTGGTAGTTGACGTTAAAGCGGGCAATCCAACTACCTTTTTCAACAAACTGCATGGCAGAGGTGCCGAGCTTGAAGCCGTCGTAAAGCGGCAAAGTAACTAAAAAACTGATGACAGCGCCAACAAGCGCAAACCAGCGAACGGTTTTGGCTTGATCATCGCGGCCAACGGCCAAGAGCAGCAGACCAAAAATAATCGGCGTCCATATCGCAAGGCTTAGCAATCCCATTACATTTTTCCCGCTTCTTGTTGTTTGAGCGTTATCGATTCAGCCAGACGAAATACGTCATCAGAACAAAGACACCAATAATCATGCCGAAAGCATAGTGGTAAATAAAACCAGATTGCAGGCGGCGCACCACACCAGACACCCAACTGACTAGCTTCCAGGAGCCGTTGACTAGCGCGCCGTCAATCAACTTTTGGTCGCCGTATTTCCATAACCCCATGCCCAAACCACGGGCACCACGTGCCAGTACGTTTTCGTTGAACCAGTCGAGGTAGTATTTATTCTCAAGCACCGTATAAACAGGCTGGAAAGTACGCTTGATGGACACTGGCAGCGCTGGGTTGCGCATGTACATGTACCAGGCCAGCGCCACACCGCCCAGCGCCAGCCAGAACGGTGCAGCTGTCAAACCATGCAAGGCCATTTGTACGGGGCCGTGAAACAGCTTGGCCAGCTCTTCCATCGCCGGATGCTTTTCAAGATTAACGGTGATGACACTCTTGAAGAAGTCGCCAAACAGCATGGGTTGTATGGTCATGAAGCCGATCACCACCGATGGAATTGCCAGCAGCACCAGAGGCACCGTGACGACCCACGGGGACTCGTGCGGCAGGTGCGCTTTGTGATGGTGGTCGTCGTGCGCGCCATGTGGGTCTTCGTGGTGCGCATCAGGGTTTTGGTCATAGCGCTCTTTGCCGTGAAAGACCAAAAAGTACAACCTGAAAGAGTAAAACGCGGTAATGAACACACCTGCTAAAACAGCAAAGTACGCAAAGCTTGCACCCACCAGATGGCTTTCATGCACCGCTTCAATGATGCTGTCTTTGGAGTAAAAGCCTGAGAACAGTGGCGTGCCTATCAATGCCAGAGAGCCAAGCAAAAAAGTAATCCAGGTGATAGGCATGTACTTGCGCACGCCGCCCATCCAGCGAATGTCCTGATTGTGGTGCATGCCCATGATGACTGAGCCCGCCGCCAAAAACAGCAGCGCCTTGAAGAACGCATGCGTCATCAAATGGAACACCGCCACTGAGTAGGCTGACGCGCCCAAGGCAACTGTCATGTAGCCAAGCTGCGACAACGTTGAATAAGCCACCACGCGCTTGATGTCGTTTTGAATGATGCCCAAAAAGCCCATGAACAGCGCTGTGATGCCGCCAATAATCATGATGAAGCTGAGGGCGGTGTCGCTGAGTTCAAACAGCGGCGACATGCGCGCCACCATGAAGATGCCAGCCGTGACCATGGTGGCGGCGTGGATGAGGGCAGAGATCGGCGTGGGACCTTCCATCGAATCAGGTAGCCACACATGCAGCGGGAACTGCGCCGACTTGCCCATGGCTCCAATAAACAGGCAAATACAAATTACCGTTATCAACAACCAGCTGGTGCCGGGTAACGTCAATTTGGCCAGCTCATCGCCTTTGGCGAATGCTTCGCCATAGTTCAGCGTACCTGCGTAAGCGGCAAGCAGGCCGATGCCTAGAATAAAACCGAAGTCGCCAACTCGGTTGACGAGAAATGCCTTCATGTTCGCGTGGGTGGCGCTGGGCTTGTTGTAGTAAAAACCAATCAGCAAATACGACACCAAACCCACTGCCTCCCAGCCGAAGAAAAGCTGCAGCATGTTGTTGCTCATCACCAGCATCAGCATGGCGAAAGTAAACAGCGAGATGTAG
>JANOWB010000424.1:0-3015 GCA_031417695.1 Polaromonas sp. | reverse complement strand
GTACCTGCGTCTATGACGTATCTGATACCGCGCGTGTCAAGCGCTACAGCTTCAGGAGCAAGGTGGAGCAGCTGATGGTCGAACCCATCAGCCAAGCCGCCGCCAACCAGCGCGCCGGGCGCTGCGGCCGCGTAGCCGACGGCATTTGCATACGCCTGTACGACGCGCAAGATTTTGCGGGCCGCCAGCGCTTTACTGACCCCGAAATTTTGCGCAGCTCATTAGCCGCCGTGATTTTGCGAATGAAGGCTTTGCATTTGGGCGCGATTGAAGACTTTGCCTTTATTGAACCGCCGCAGCGCCGCGCCATGACGGATGGCTACCAGCTGCTGGCCGAGCTGGGCGCGGTGGATGACGACAACGAGCTGACGGCGGTGGGACACACGTTGGCCAAGCTGCCGCTAGACCCTCGGGTTGGCCGCATGATTTTGGAAGCCAAAAGCCGCAGTGCGTTACATGAAGTGCTGGTCATTGCCAGCGCCCTGAGCGTGCAAGACGTGCGCGACCGCCCGATGGACAAGCAGGCCCAAGCCGACCAGGCGCATGCCAAGTTTGACGATGAAAAAAGTGAGTTTGTCGGGTACTTGAAGTTGTGGAAGTGGTTGGGGGAATCGCGCGGCGGCCCCTCACCCCAACCCTCTCCCCCCAACGGGAGAGGGGGCAATTCACGCCCTCTCCCGCGGGCGGGAGAGGGTAGGGGTGAGGGCGCCGCGCAACATAAACTCAGCAACCGCCAATACGAAAATCTCTTAAGAGAAAACTTCATCAATATCCGCCGCGTTCGCGAGTGGCGCGACATTCATTCGCAACTGATGGGCACCATTGGCGAGCAAGGCTGGGAGCTGAACAAAAAGCCCGCCAGCTACGAGCAGCTTCACCAGTCTATGCTTTGCGGCCTGCTGGGCAACCTGGGCCAAAAAGGCGATGAAGAAGACTGGTACCTGGGCGCACGCGGCATCAAGTTTTATCGTCACCCCGGTGCCAAGCTAAGCAAAAAACCGGGCCGCTGGATTGTGGCCGCCGAGCTGGTGGAAACCACGCGCCTCTTTGGCCGGGGCATTGCCAATATTGAGCCGCAGTGGATTGAGCAGGTCGCAGGCCACTTGCTAAAAAAACAATTGCTCGACCCGCATTGGGAGAAAAAAGCCGCGCAAGTCACGGCCCTAGAGCGCGCCACTTTGTATGGACTGGTGGTCTACAACGGCAGGCGCGTCAACTTTGGCCGGGTTGACCCAGTGGCCGCGCGTGAGGTGTTCATTCGTGAGGCTTTGGTCGCAGGCAACTGGGACACGCCGCTCGGCTTTTTAAAAGCCAACGAAAAGCTGATCGCCAAAGTGCAAGATCTGGAGCACAAAGCACGCAGGCAAGACGTGCTGGTTGACGAAGAGCTGATTTACGCTTTTTACGACCAGCAATTGCCAGCGGACGTGTGCAGCGGTGCAAGCTGCGAGGCTTGGTATCGGGAGGAAGTTAAAAAGCAACCTAAGCTGCTGCTGCTTACCCAAGAAGAGTTGATGCGCCACGAGGCGGCAGGTATCACCACGCAGGCCTTTCCTAAAATTTTGCGCCTCGGCGGTGTCGACTGCACCGCAACCTACCTGCACGAGCCAGGCGACGCCAAAGACGGCGTCACGGTTGATGTGCCTCTGTTTGCGCTGAACCAGGTCAATGAAGATCGCTGCGAATGGCTGGTGCCCGGCATGCTGAAGGACAAAGTGCAGGCGCTGATTAAAACCCTGCATCAGCGCCCACGCTCGCGCTTGGTACCGCTGCCCGATACAGCGGCGCGCATGGCGGGGCAGCTCAACCAGCCCGAAGTTTTCGGCACCGGGTCGCTCACCGATGCGGTTTTAAAGCTGGTACGTGATGCAACGGCAGTAGACGTCAAACGCGGCGACTTAAAACTCGACATGCTGGCCCCACACTTGTTCATGAACTTTCGGGTGGTTGACGAGCATGGCAGGCAGCTGGGCACAGGCCGAAGCCTGGCGGGGTTAAAGGGTGAGTTGGGCGTGCAGGCGCGCGGTGCGTTTCAGGCACTGGCGGGTTTAAAAAATCTGGCCAAATCATCAGTTGAGGCAGAAAAACCCGTAATTTTAGCATTAAATAAGCCTGTAGACCAACAAATACGGGCGCGAGCAGCTCCTGAAAAAGTAGCAATCAAAACTCAAGAACGATACACCACCTGGTCGTTTGGCGAGCTGCCCGAGCTGATGGAAATAGCAAAAGGCAACCAGACGTTGATTGGCTTTCCGGCGCTGATTGACCTGCAGGATGCAGTAACCATTGAAGTGTTTGACGAGCCAGAGGTTGCGGCCACCAAGCACCGTGCTGGTCTGCGAAGGTTGTTCGCCCTGCAAATCAAAGACGCGATCAAGTACCTTGAAAAAAACCTGCCAGACCTGCAAAAAATGGCCACGGCCTATATGTTGGTCGGCCGCGCGGCAGACAACTCTGGTGGCGGCACGCTGGAAGAGTTGCGTGAGCAAATTCTCGAAGTAGCTTTGAACCGAACTTTTTTACTCGACCCCCTGCCGACAAACGAGGCCGAGTTTAAAAAGCGGCTGGACGAAGGGCGAGGGCGCTTAACGCTGATTGCCACTGAAATTGCGCGCTTGGCCGCAGGCGTTTTGCTGGAATTTACTGTTGCCCAGCGCAAGATAAAGGACACTAAAAATGCGATGGATGCAGTGGCCGATGCCGCTCAACAGTTGCAGCGATTGGTGCCAAAACGGTTTTTGACCACCACGCCTTACATTCAACTGCAGCATTTCACTCGTTACCTCAAAGCCATCACGGCCAGGCTGGAGAAGTGGCGTGCCGACCCTGCGCGGGACGCTGCCAGGTTGCTAGAGCTCAAACGCCAAGAGCAGCGCTACTGGCGCTTGGTGGC
Organism: Polaromonas sp.; assembly: GCA_031417695.1. Taxonomy (GTDB): domain Bacteria; phylum Pseudomonadota; class Gammaproteobacteria; order Burkholderiales; family Burkholderiaceae_C; genus Polaromonas. The sequence continues at coordinate 122 of JANOWB010000424.1, read as the reverse complement.
TGAGCGCAAAGGCGCCACAGATGCGCGCATGCATGAGTTTCGTTGGCTGCTTGAGGAGCTCCGGGTAAGCTTTTTTGCGCAAGAGCTGCGCACCCCACAGCCGGTCAGTATCAAGCGGCTGG